>QYQM01000033.1 GCA_007280905.1 Porphyromonadaceae bacterium
CCAACAGCCTTGAAGATGCCGCCGCCATTGCATCCCGTTTTATCAATAATACAAACCGCAATATATTCCTTACCGGGAAGGCCGGGACCGGGAAAACCACCTTTCTGAGAAGTATTGTTGAGCATACCTATAAAAACACCATTGTGGCTGCACCTACCGGAATAGCTGCTATCAATGCCGGGGGAGTTACCTTGCATTCGCTTTTCCAGCTGCCTTTCGGGACATTCATCCCATCGAATAATCTGCCGAATTCCGGGAACATCCCGATACAGCTGAACACGCCGGATTCCCTGCTCAGGGGACTTCAGATGCATGCCACAAAACGTAAGCTGCTGCAGGAGATGGAGTTGCTGATCATTGATGAAGTGAGCATGCTGCGAGCCGATCTGCTGGATGCCATTGACGTGACTTTACGAGCGGTGAGGAGAAATAAATCCGAGCCTTTTGGCGGGGTTCAGGTGCTGTTTATCGGCGACCTGTTTCAGCTGCCTCCGGTGGTCAGACAGGAAGAGTGGGAGTATCTTAAACCCTATTATCACGATATTTATTTCTTCGCAGCAAGGGCGCTGCAGCAACAGCAACCTCTTTATATCGAGCTGGATAAAATCTACCGGCAGAATGATACTATTTTTATCAGTCTGCTCAATCATTTCCGTGAGAACAATGTTACCCATGATGATGTGGAAGCATTGAACACAAGGTATGATCCGGACTTCCAGGCCAAAAGCAAGGATGGATATATTCATTTAACCACTCATAACCGGAAAGCAGATGCGATAAACAGGGAAGCATTAAATGAATTGCCGGGCAAACTGTTCAGCTATGATGCTGTAACAGAGGGCGATTTCAATGAATACCTGTATCCTGTGGAGTCCAGGCTGGATCTGAAAGAGGGTGCCCAGGTGATGTTTATTAAAAACGATTATTCAGGGGAACAGAGATATTTCAACGGTAAGATTGGAACCATCAGCGCACTTTCAAAGGATGAGATCGAGGTCAGCTTTACCGACGGAGAGCCGGATACCCTCGTGGAACGATATACCTGGGAGAATAAGAAGTTTACGCTTTCCGAGGGGACCAATGAAATTCAGGAAAGTGTGACCGGAACTTTTTCACATTATCCGATCAAACTGGCCTGGGCCATTACCGTGCATAAGAGCCAGGGATTAACTTTTGAAAAGGCCATCATCGATGTGTCATCGGCTTTTGCTCCCGGACAGATTTATGTGGCACTTTCGCGATTGGTCTCATTGGATGGATTGGTTCTCTCGGCAAGGATACCTTACTCCGGTCCCAGTCAGGATGAAGCACTCAAACAGTTTGTTCAACGTAAAGATACCGAGCCGTTGCTGGAAACTGTTTTGCAGGAGGAAATCCGGTATTTTATCCGGGATATTGTATTGAAGTCATTTAATTTCAGTTCATTACTAACAAAACTCCGCTATTTTACCGAAAGCCATGATAAGGATGAAAAGAGGTCGGCGAAACAGCAGCAAAAAGGTTGGGCACAAAGGCTGGAATCGGATTGTAAACCATTAAGGGAGACGGCCGATAAATTTATGGATCAACTGAAGAGAATCCTGAGAACTCCTGATGAAAATTATCTGATATTGTTGAATACCCGGTTGGAAGCGGCCAAGGGCTATTTTGAACCCCTTCTTAATGGTTTTTCAGAACGGATCTTTAAACAAATCAGGATGTTGGAAAAGCAGAAAAAGATCAAAGCGTATCTTACGGAATTGAGGGATCTGGAACGGCTCTTCTTCAAACAGCGGCAGGTCGTCTATAAAGCGGAAGAACTTATCCGGTCTGCAATCCAGGATAAAGAGTTCTCGAAAGAGGCGCTGCTCGGATCCACGCTGTATCAGGATAGGGCAGCGAAGAATGTTAAGGAGGTTAAGGGAGTTAAGGACGTTAAGAAAGAGAAGAAAGTAAAGAAGGAGAAGAAAGATGAACGGAAGACCAGTGAGATTAGTTTTGATTTATACAAGGAAGGGAAAAGCATTAAAGAGATTGCTGCGGAGCGCTCGCTGGCTGTTTCTACGATCGAAGGGCATCTTATCCAATATGTTGCAAAAGGTTTGATTGATGTATTCCGATTGGTGGATCAGGCAAAAGTTGCCAAAGTACTTGAAATTGCAAAGGAAATTAACACGATTAGCCTCGGCCCTTTAAAGGATCGCCTGGGAGAGGAAGTCACGTATAGTGAGCTTCGTTTTATCATGGCGTACAAACTCTCGAAGACGGAATGATCCTGTAGGGACGCATAATTGCGTCCATTTCATCAGGACGCAATTATGCGTCCCTACAGGATCATTTTATAAATCCTCTATTCCGCATCAGCGGCGTGATGTCGGGCTGGCGGCCGCGGAAATTGACAAACATCTGGTTTGGATCCATGGTTCCATCCCTGGATAAGATATTGTCGCGGAATGATTGCGCGGTTGCTTTGTTAAATAGCCCATTTTCCTTAAAGGCCTCAAAGGCATCATTATCCAGAACAGCCGCCCATTCGTAGCCGTAATAACCGGCATCATAGCCCCCGGTGATGTGAATGAAATAGGTGCTCCGGTAACGGGGCTTGATTTCCGGGATCAGGCCTTTACCGGTGAGGAAGTCATTCTCAAATTTACCGATATTGAGCTGTGCGGTATCTGTTTGGGTATGAAATGCCATATCGAGGTAACAGGCGGCTAGGAATTCGGTCGAAACAAAACCCTGATTGAAGTGGCTGGTTTTGTTCATTTTTCCGATCAGTTGATCTGGGATCGGTTCACCTGTCTGATACTGGCGGGCATAGGATTTCAGCACTTCGGGCTCAGTGCACCAGTGTTCCATGATCTGACTGGGTAATTCCACGAAATCCTGTGCTACGAATGTGGTGCTTAGGGTATTGGCTGCAAAAAGGGCTTCCAGGGCGTGACCGAATTCGTGGAAGTGAGTTCGGGCTTCATCCAGGCTGATCAGTGCGGGTTTATCTCCGACAGGCCGGGTAAAGTTCCCAACCATGGTAATAACCGGGGTGATTTCCTTGCCATCTTTTACCCAATGATCCCGGTAAGCTCCGCACCAGGCACCCTGCTGTTTGCTTGAGCGCGGGAACAGGTCCATGTATAGAATCCCGATATGGGAACCATCTGCTTCTTTAACTTCATAAGCCATCGCTTCGGCATGGGGTTTCGGGATGCCCCGGATTTCGGTGAAAGTTATTCCGTACAATTTGTTTGCCACATCAAAGGCGCCATCCCTGACATTCTCCATCTTGAAATAGGGGCGCAGTTCATTCTCATCCATATCGTATTTGGCTTTGCGCAGTTTTTCGGCATAATACCACCAATCACTGCTCTCGAGTTTGAATTTTCCACCCTCCTTGATGATAATCTGTTGCATCTCATCGCGGTCGCGGATAGCAGCAGGAATAGCAGCAGCCCAGATCTTATCCAGAAGGGCAAACACGTTTTCCGGAACCTTTGCCATCCTGGGTTCCAGAACAATATGTGCATGAGCCTTATAGCCAAGTAGTTGAGCTCTTTGTGCCCTGAGGCTGATTATTTTAGCCAGTGTTGTTTTATTGTCCTTGCTATTTCCGTTGTTTCCACGATTAAGGTATCCGTTATACAATTTCTTTCTCAGATCGCGATTTTCAGCGTATTGCAGGAAAGGGGTCATACTGGGACGGGTAGCGGTAAAAATCCATTTCCCTTCCATCCCGGTTGCTTTTGCTGCTTCTGCTGCACTGGCTATTGCGCCTTCGGGCAAACCGGCCAGATCCTCTTTCTTGTCGATAACTAATTTAAAATCATTGGTTTCCGACATCACATTCTGGTCGAACTGAACGGTGAGAACCGATAATTCGGAGTTCAGCTTTTTCAGTTTTTCCTGTTTCTCCAGACTCAGGTTGGCTCCGTTACGGACAAATCCCCTGTAAAGATTTTCGAGGATATAGGTTTGAGCGGCATCGAGATTGAACTTCTTCTGATTTTCATAAACCGATTTTATCCGGCTGAAAAGCTTGGGGTTCAGTCTTATGGCATCACTATGTGCCGATAATTTCGGAGAAATATCTACTTGTATCTTTTGCAGGGAGTCATTGGTATTAGCTTCGGCCAACCCAAAAAATATTCTGGATACCCTGGCAAGGAGTTCACCGCTCTTATCCAGTGCCACAATGGTATTTTCGAAAGTGGGTTCCTCTTTATTGTTTATGAAGGCTTCAACCTCTTTCAGGTGTTCCTCCATACCGAGTGTAAATGCCGGGGTATAATGATGAGGCTTGATAAGATCGAATGGCGGAACGCCGAAAGGGGTAGAGAACTCAGTAAGCAGCGGATTATCCATAACGGTTGGTTTTGTGCTCGTCTGGCAGGAAAATAGCACGCTCAGGAAAACGAGGCTGGTAAAAATGATTTTCGGTTTCATACGATTTGCGATTTATGTAAATATACTCACTTCGGGCATAATTTAATTTACAAAGAGCTTAATAATAAGGTATGTACCGCCGCTTATAATGATGCATGCCGGAATGGTGAGTACCCAGGCGAGAACGATGTTTCCGGCAACCCCCCAGCGTACTGCACTGAGCCGTTTTACCGAACCCACGCCCATAATTGAACCGGTGATGGTATGCGTTGTGCTCACCGGGATTCCGCCGAGTGTGCTGCCGATTACGGTCAAGGCTCCTGCTGTTTCTGCACAGAATCCCTGAACGGGCTTCAGATGAGTGAGTGAGGAGCCAAGAGTTTTTATTACCTTCCATCCTCCGGCCAGGGTTCCTGCCCCTATCGTTATATAACTGGCAAAGATTACCCAGGTGGGTACGTGGAATTCTCCCTGCAGATTCCCGGTGCTGAATAGAAGGATGGTGATGATTCCAATGGTTTTCTGGGCATCGTTGCTTCCATGCCCCAAGCTGAAAACGGCTGAGGATAGGAGCTGCATGACCCGGAAAATCCCATCGACCTTTCGGGGGGAACGTTTTCGAAATAGCCACATCGTTCCAACCATGATCAGATATCCGAGGAAAAACCCAATGATCGGTGAGAGGAAAATAAACAATGTTACTTTGATAAGACCTGCAGCTATCAGCGCCTTGGTTCCGCCGATCAGCAGTGCCGGACCAACGAGTCCTCCAATCAACGCATGAGACACACTGATGGGCAGGCCGAAATGGGTGCAGGTGTACACCCAAACAATCGCTCCGATCAATGCCGACAGAACTACATATTCATTAATCACATTAGCATCGACTATTCCTTTACCGATGGTTTTTGCTACATGTACTCCAAAAATGAAAACAGCGGCAAAATTCCAGAACGCTGCCCAGACAACCCCCTGGGTTGGCGTCAGTACTTTTGTGGAAACAACTGTGGCAATGGAGTTTGCGGCATCATTCATTCCGTTCAGGAAATCAAATGCAAGTGCAATAAGAATTATTATAATGACCAGGATTGTCATGCTGATTAGTTAGGCTGATTTAATAATAATGGTCTTCAGGATATCTGAAACGTCCTCAATGGAATCGGCAGCCATTTCGAGTGATTCAAGTATTTCCTTATTTTTTATCAGTTCAATCGCGTTGGTTTCGGTTTCAAACAATTCAGATAGGAGTTGGTGATAAATATCATCGGCTACATTTTCGAGCTCGTTGATCTTAACGCAGGCATCTGAAATTTTCCCGGGCTTTTTAAGGTTGTGGAGTTCATTTGCGGCAACTTTGATTTGTTCACAACCCCGGATAATAATAACTACCATCTCTTTAAACTGCGGGAGCAATTTTTTTGGTTTGTATAGTTTGATCTGCTGGCTTGTGGTATTTATAAAATCCAGCACATCGTCCATCTTGGAAGTGAGTTGATGGATGTCTTCCCTGTCAAATGGGGTAATAAAGGTGGTATCAAGGGCATCGAACACAGCATGGGCGATGTCATCGGCTTTTTTTTCAAGATTTTTTATCTCACGGAAAAGATCATGCTGCATGGCCGGTTCAGTACTCTCCACAATTTTGGATAAAACCCGGGCTGAATCAGTGATCAGATCAGCCAGGCTTTCAAAAAACGGAAAGAATTTTTCTTCCCTGGGGAGAAGGATTTTTTTGATGAATCCGCTTGCCATATTCTGTTTGTTATTTTAGTGTTAAGCCGATTTTATGATGATGGTTTTCAGAATATCTGAAACATCTTCTATCCGGTCGGTAGTGGATTCCAGGGTTTCGAGGATTTCTTTACTCTTAATGAGTTCGATTGGATCGGTTTCATTATCGAATAACTCAGATATCAACTGGTGAAAAATATCATCAGCAATATTCTCGAGTTCATTGATCTTTACACATGCATTATTGATTTTGTCCGGATTTTTCAAATTATGCAATTCCAGAACGGCAATCCGGATCTGCTCACACCCTCTGACCACCACCAGGCAAAGTTCGCGATATTGAGGGAGCAGTTTCTTAGGCTTATAGAGCTTGATCTTCTGGCTCGTGGCATTAATGTAATCGAGAACGTCATCCATTTTGGAAGTCAACCGCTGAATGTCCTCCCGGTCGAATGGCGTGATGAACGAGGTATCGAGAGTGTCAAAAACCTGGTGAACGATATCATCTGCCTTTGTTTCCAGATGTTTGATCTCAAGAAAAGTTTCTTCCTGTTTTGCAGGTTCATTGTGGTCGATAATCCTTGCAAGGAGATGCGCAGATTTTGAGATCAGTTCAGCCATATCTTCAAACATCGGAAAAAACTTCTCTTCCTTTGGCAGCAAAAGCTTCCTCAGTATACCTTTAGCCATAATTAATTTCAAAAAAAACAGGCAGTAAGTTACTCTTTTATCGTTTCGGTCGTGCTCTGAAGTGATTTTTTATGCGGCGGATGCGGGTTCCATCCTGCAATACCGAGCATGATAAAAAATCCGACGATATAGGCCACCGTCACGTGCCAGCCCTTTTTGAAATAAGAGAAAGTATTTTTGGCTTCAGGGTACATGTTCGAAAGAGCTACACCGGCCGATGACCCGAACCAGATCATGGAACCGCCGAATCCAACCGCGAAGGAAAGAATACCCCAGTCATAACCACCTTGTTCCAGACAGAGTTTAGTGAGCGGGATATTATCGAAAACGGCCGAAACAAAGCCCAGACTGAAAGAGCTGAACCATGAAGCCTTGGGAAGTTCATCAACCGGCATAAGCGAGGCCAAAGTAACCAGGGACATCAGAAATACCGTTCCACGCCATACATTTTTCATCTCATGCCAGGGGGTTTTCCTAAAAGAAGCACCGGCCAGGATAGCGATCCAGACACCCACTGCCGGAAAATCGAGCAGGTAATTGGATAAGATGGCTCCAACTAATATCATTAAAACGATGACGAGTTTACCTTTATCCACTCTTATTCCTGCGTCATTGCTGGCATTAATTGGATGATATTTATGCTGTTGCCGTGCTGCAACAGTTCCAAAAATCAAAAAGGCACCAATCGAACCATAAAAAGCGTGGAGCACCCAAACCGGATTAACTCCATCAATCCACATCAGGGTAGTGGTGGTATCTCCTACAACCGATCCGGCACCACCGGCATTACTGGCTGCTACGATGGCCGCAAGAAAACCCAGATGAACTTTGCCTTTGTACAGAACCATCGCCATGGTACCCCCTATCATCGCAGCAGCGATATTATCGAGGAAGGACGATATGATCATAACAATCAGCAGCAAAACCAAGCCGCCGGTCCATCCGTTTGGAAGGAAATTCGGCAGTATGTCAGGAACCCTCGACTCTTGAAAATGCTTCGCCAGGATGGCAAAGCCAAACAGCAACCCAAGCAGATTGAGCAGGGTCCGCCATTCTCCTTCATGCTCAGGAGTGCCCAGAATATGTTCAGGCAGATTAAATCCGGAGTCGAAAATGAACCTGAAGGCAAGAACTACCACTAATCCGGTGAGTGCCACCTGCATGGTATATTTATGGAACACGGCTACACTCAGGAGCGTCAGTGCAAACAGAATAAACTCCACCCTCACCGGCCCGATCGACGGAACTACTCCGGTGCCTGCTGCAAAGGATGCAAGTGGAATAAGAAGGAAGACCAACAAAAACGCGGTAATGCGTAATCCTGTGATTTTTGATATGGATGTTAACATGAGTCAAATAATTTTAAGGCGGCTAAGGTATCACCAATATTGATACATTATTCCGGTCGGTTACTAAAGGGCAGATGACTTTTATCAGCAGGAAAAGGTAATTGAAGTAAAAGTTATAAAGTTCCAATTTTGAGATCCCAATTTAGAGTTCCGAATTCCGAAGTGGGAGATTCAGGTATTTTGAAGTTTTTTCCATTTTTTTCCATTTTGCCAGTATAAATGCATCTATATCAGAAAAAAACTGATATGAATGATTTACAGAAACGGTTGCTCAGGTTTTCAGCAGAGGTTTTTAAGGCGATTCAAAAGTTGCCTTATAATATTGATCTGAAGGACAATAAGAATCAATTAATCCGTGCTTCATCATCCCCTGGTGCGCATTACGGAGAAGCACAATCCGCCAGCTCGAGGAAGGATTTCCTTTATAAGATCGGTGCGGTTTTAAAGGAACTTCGGGAGAGCTATTACTGGTTAATGTTTTTCAAGGAAATTTATCCAAAAAACAATGACATGATCGTCCTTTCAACCGAAGCCGAAGAATTAGTGGAAATATTTGCCACGATCCGAAAAAAAGTAAGTTTAAACAACTCTGCAGAATTAACTCTTCCACCCTCATCCAATCCTTGAATCTCCTATTTCGGCATTCGGAATTCTAAATTGGAATCTCTAAACTCTTACTTCCTACAATAACCTTCAACCTCAGCAATGCTCATCGCAATCAACGGCTGAAATGCCGGCGTGGAAGCGTATCGCCTTAAACAATAAAGCAATTGACGGGCGGCGGGCCTTTTTTCCAAATTGTGTATAAGGTCGGTTCCGGTGATGATCAGTTTCCCTTTGCCAACCTTAACTTCTATAACCAGGCCGAGGCTCCGGTTGGTGAACCAGTCGTCAATAACCCTGACGATCGGTGTCGGTGCAGGATTAAATCCGTCGAGGATGAGCGGTTTGGCCTGTGATAGAATGTCCCACCACTGGAAGGTGCTGTAATATTCGGTCGGGAAGTCTTTAAGGGCCGGATGCTTGGGGTTGCACAGTATGCCGAGGGTATGAGGAGCCTGGCCCCTCGTCCAGGCGGTGTTCCAGAAAATGCTGGAGAATCCGAGGGCGATGTTGCCTCCTTTATCAGGGGCTACTCCATCCGGACCCAGGCTGAGTATTGCCGATCCGCCCTGGTCCAGTAACCTTATCAACTGCGGCGTAACGGAAGTAAATGCCGGTATTTCAGATTTACCAGGAGCCACCAAAACCTTCGGGTACACCCAGAAATCCCACCGGTTCATGCGGTCTCCGACACTAACCTCGAGCGTAAACTTCGATGCCTTAGTTACTTGCGATAAAGGCCATTCTATCTTCCCGACAACCGTATTCGTCCCAGTCGGAATTGCAGTGGCTGACCACGTTGCCTCACTTTCTACTTTCGATTCGGAATTCAGAATTCTGATTGGACCTTCGACCTCTTTGAGGTCTATGGGTCCATAATTGGCAACTTCAATATCGGCCTTAAAAACCTCATCAGAATTCAAAACCAGCTTGTCTATTCTGGCCAGTGGTACAACGGAGTTGCAGAACAGGCTGTACTCGGCGGGGGTGATGTATCCTTTTTGTTCCCAGAAAGCGTTCAGAACCCCCACCAGTGCCGTGCCCTGGCCCGGGAAATCGTGCAGATCGAGCAATTGGAAACCCGCCATGCCGGGAGTGCGAAGTGCAGCTTCGATATCAGCCTTGTAACAGAGTGCCTGAAGTTTACCTGAAGCCAGCAGAAAGGAATCAGCCAGATGGCCGAGTTTATTGGCTTCGAGCGTCTCTTTGAAAATTTCGAAGTTCTTGGCCTTCAGAACGCCGGTATATTGAGCGATCTCTTTAAAATCAGGGTATACGCACCATTGACCGATCTCGTGGCTGACCACTGGTTTATCGGGATAATCCTTTGCAATAATATCGCGGAAATCATAACCCGTTTGGGGTGCCTGTGCGTTGATGATGCTGTTTAGCCCCTGGCCCCAGCCCTGGATCCGCGGGCTGGCTGTGCAGTAGAAATCGAGCGATGGCACAATCGGCCATCCGGATGCCGAGGTGTACACCCTACGTTTATCCTTGTTTTTCCAATAGGAAACAAACTCATCGAGAAAGGCTACCTGGTTATTACCGCCGGGTTCATTACCATACGACATCATCACGAATGAGGGATGATTGCCATATTCATTCACAATTCTCTCACTTTCAGCGTATAACCAAGTATCAAAAGTATTGCCGGTGCCAACTTCCGTCCAGGCTCCGCACTCTGCATACAGGTAAATCCCTTCGATATCGGCTGCGATAAAGGCTGCTTCGGGCGGACACCAGGAATGGAAGCGCATGTGGTTGAGGCCATGGGCTTTGATAATTTTATAGATACGCTGCCACTCTTCCACTTTCAGCGCAGGATAACCGGTTTTCGGGAAGATGGCGCATTCCAGGGTCCCCCGGAGGAATGTAGGGCGGCCATTGATGGCGAACCGGCTCCCCTGGGCTTTGAAATCACGCATCCCGAAAAGAATATTGGAAACCTGAACGTCGGTGGTTTTTTTCATGGTCAACCCGATCTTCATCTCATACAGATTAGGGAAAAACTCATCCCACAGCAGGCAATCGTCGCCCATCGGATAAAACAGTTCAAAAGCCTCGCTGCCAGCCGGAATCTCCTTTTTCATCCTAAAAGGACTCAGGGAATTTCCGGTTTTGCCGTATGGTTTTACAACCACTTCAAGCGAAATCTGCTCGGTGTTGGCCGAGCTGTTCTCGATACCGCCAACCACCTTAACGATATGGTTTTCGATATCGGGGTAGAGCTTTATCGATCCCAGGCTGACTACCGGAAGAGCTTCAATGGTCATTTTACCCACTATCCCATTCCAGTTCGACTGGGTATGGTCCGATACGCTGTGCGCATTTTCACCCACATTCACAATCATGCGATTATCAATACAAATGGTCAGTAAATGGGATCCCGGTTTGGCCAGTTTTGTCAAATCATAGCGATGGGCAGTAGCCAGGCTGCTTAGTTTACCTGCAAACTTTCCATCAATCCAGATGGATGATTCCCAATGACACCGTTCAAGGGTGAGGACGATCCGCTGGCCTTTCCAGGCCGACGGAATCTTGATCTCCCGCTGGTACCAGGCAGCTCCCACATAATAAAAATCCGGTTGCAGCCAGAACGGTATCTTGATATTACCCGGCAGGCGATATTTTTCATACTTATCAGCGGTATACCAGGATTGGTCGACTACCTGACCGGTCCATTTTGTATGGGTAGTCACCGGGAATCCTTTGCCATTTTCCGCCAGTGAACCGGGCAGGCGCAGGATATCCACCGGAAACGCTTCCGTAAACCACTTCTGATCAATGCCCTGGTCCAGGGAGTCGATGCGGTAACACCAGGAACCGGAGAGATCACGCTGGTAAGTAATGGGCTGACAGGACGTTAAGAACGAGAAGAGGGTTAAGAACGTTAAGGACGTGAGGGCGTTACGGGCGTGGCAGGAGTGTTTCATGGGGATTTGCTAATTGGACAATTGCACGGTTTGATTCGACAGGTAAGGCAAATATCCGATTTTCTCCTGATTTTATTCCTTTCATGGCTTTGTTATTCATCTTTCATCGACATCCCTTTAGCCAGGGTTGAATGAATAGTCAGATATGCACTTTTGAAAAATGTCCGCAGATTCCTAGTCTTTTATTGAGTCTTGAGCCTCAAACCATAGGCAAAATACAGCGGAATAAATTCCAGTTTCTGCTCCGGCAGTGAGGTATAATTCGTGCCCGACAAAACATATCCGTTCGGACAAGCGGGTAGATTTTGCCGCTTTTATCGATGAGAAAATCGACCTCTGCCAGGCTGCTTTTAGCCTCGTGCGACCAATAATACAGGTCCTGCCCGGCTGACAGGAGCTCTTGCCCAACAAATTGTTCAGCCATAGTTCCGCGGTAAAGCGATAAAAGATCATCGGAAATTACTTGAACATCCGGTGGCAGATTATTCAGGGATCTCATTAATCCGATGTTTGTTAAAAGGGTTTTGAATTTTTTCTCAGATGCCGAAGCTCCAAATGGCAGTCCGAAACCCGACGCCGCAGGAATCTTATTAAAAACCCGGGCATTCCTGTATTTCATCAATAAACAACAGGTCGTTTCCCGGAACTATTCTGGTGTTCAACAGGATCTCTAACTCCTCCAGAATACGCTTTGCATCGAGGTTGGGCTCAAAAACCCGGATCTGGAATTTCAAAATTCAGGACGCTAAATTTTCACCTTTTACCAAAAGCCTATTTTAGGAAATGAGCATTAATAAAGCTGAAAAACAGCCCGATGGTCTGAGTCCACGATCCAGACAGGGCGAACAGGCATAGTTTGAATAGTAGAAAACCAAAGTGAACGGCTCGGAAAATGCGCTATTGATTTGAACTGTATCAAATTTTTCGTTAATCAGTAAGGCTTTGGGATTAAGGCTATCAAAGCCAAGCAGATAATTGGTCCGTAACGAGTTGGATAATAACAGGTTTTGCAAGGACAATGAGTCATTTACGGATTTTAACCTGGCCGACTCATGGTCATTGATGGTTTGACAGGAAAAGAGGGCCAGGATAATCAATAGCGGGAGGATGGTTCGCATGGATTATTTCTCGATTTTAATTAAGATGGGGTTGTCCATCAGGGTTATTTTGTCGATTACAAATTTTCGAACTGAATCCTGTTGGTTCGGAAATTTAACTGGAATTTTAGCTTTTTGATTTTTCAGGAAAGCTTCCCGGAAGTTATTCGGATCGATTGCCGTCATCAAATCACCATCGTATGTTACAATGCTTGGCCAGAACTCTGAACCACCGTCAAGATTATTCTTAAAGCCCCGGAAATGGTCATCAGAATAATCATAGAAAATATTATAACCTGTTCCGTTGATACGATCGATAACCAAACATACATTTGCTCGTTTATATGTTAAATTGGCTAAGACCAAAGTGCCGAATTCATGATAACTATTCTGAATATAACCGATATCAGAAGAGAAGCTGCCATCAATTACTGCACCTTTTTTAATCGATTCAATGGGATATCTTTGCCGGCTGTGTTTAAATGTTATTCTGGGAACTAACTTCATATCTTGAGTGATACTGTAAACAGTATCTCTGTATCGGTTCCAATAATAAAGTGAGTCCCGATTCCTCTCGCAGGAAAATCTTGGGCCCATGTCATTATAATTAATCTCTTTAAATGAATTTGGCATTGCATTTTTAAGGACCTTTCCTTTCCGATCCACAAAGGAAATTTCAAAACCGTCATTGAGCTTAAAACGCGGGAATGGATAGATTATAACAATCTTTTTATCATCCAGCCATTTGGCAACCGGAGAACTTCCCTTGATAGAAAAATGCTCCCTGGTATTCCCATCGGGATTCAAAATAGCAACCTGGTTACTGTTAAATAGAACCAGAATCTCACTATTCTGATTGATATCAATGGAATTGATGCCAATGAATTCATTAGGACCCTTCCCCTGTTTCATCAGGATTCTGAGAAAGTTACCTTCATGATTATATAGCAAAAGCTTGTGCGATAAATCATCATAAATAATTATATAGGAATCGTTAGCCGTAAGTTCACTAATCCTGCCGATGAGTACCGTTTGGTTTGAATCGCTCAATCTGATATAGGTTAACCGGTTTGTAATATCGTCCAGATCAATTTGTTTGATTGAATTTATACAATGGAATACATCAATCGTGGGGACCTGACAGGGGACCTGACAGAAAACAACTAACTGAATAAGAATAAAAATGAAAAAAAACTTCCTGGGAGTCATGCGGTAGAAAATTATTTTATTAAAAAAAGAGTTTGAATGCCTTAACGAAGAGAAACATTCAAACTCTTATGCTCTTAATTAGGAATAGGTGTGCAGCAATTCTCTGACCTGCAGCCTCTTTCGGTACAAGAACCGGAATAAAAAACATCAATTTTGCAAGAAATATTATTACCTTGGCTCACAGAGCCACAATAACAATCTGCACCCTCTTGTGGGCTAAAATGTTCCGTGTACACATAGCCAGAATTTCGGCAGATATACTCCGCAGCAATGCTTACTGTTGAAATCAGGAACATCAGCGACAAAATCAGCCCTAATGCAATTCTTTTCTTTTTTTTTGTTTTCATAATATGGTTGTTCAATTTTACCTACTCTCTTTGGGCTTTTCAGTTTCCGCCCTGCAGACACCAGCTGATCAGACTGGTATTTCTGCTGATTTTTCAAAGGACACGTTCTTTGACAATATCAAAGGTTATAAGTAAATTGATAAGTTGTGCCGTGAATATACGGAATTGCGAAAAAAAGTTAAATTCATGTAAATAACATAATATAAGGTAGTTATCCCCCCCCCCTTTGAGAAGAAAATGGTATATCCTTACCGTAAATTCACGGAAGATCATCAAGGATGTTGTTTTTTCGGGGTGGATTTTTTAAGTTTGATTGTTATTTGTCCCCCACATTAACAATAATAAGTGATGGACCGAAAGAACCAGATTAACCTTTTGTGTCAGTTTCTTAAAACCTGGCGTAACTCCAGACGGATTTCCCAGGAACAGGTCTACA
>QYQM01000093.1 GCA_007280905.1 Porphyromonadaceae bacterium
CTATTATTCATATTATAATTTGTTCATCCTATAAGGAGTTTCCAATCCCTACGATAAAAACCGAAAGGAGGATGGCAACAATTCCGATGACAAAAGTCCGGATGGTCCGGGATGAAACCCCTTTCCATTCTCTTCGGTACAAGCCCCACATGTTGGCCGTGAGGATAATGGTTGACATGTGCAAAATCCAGGAACTGGCTCCATTTCCGAGTTTGCTTTCACCCATTCCATAGAAGAAGAACTGCGTAAACCAGAGGGTACCGGCCAGTGCGGAAAAGAGATAGTTATTAAACAGGGGTGTTGCCTTATCAACAAAGTTTCCGTACGTACGGTTTTTCAGGTTGAGGATAGTGGTCCAGATCAGGTTAGTTGTGAGGCCCCCCCAGAGCAGTACGACAAAGGTTACATTATTCTGGAACAGGGGATTAAATCCGGCTGCCACAGCTGCTTGAGCCATTGGTTTTCCGGCTTCGATGCCGAAGTTGAAGAAAGAGCTCAGGACACCTGAAATGACAGCAATAATAAGGCCTTTGACTATGCTGAACTCTTTATCAGCAGTTCTTGTTCCGTTTCCGGCGATTTCCTTTTCCTTCATCATCCCGGCTTTCCCGGATATAGCTATACCTGCCAGAGCCACGGCCACACCGATAAGAACCAATTGTCCGCCGGTATGGCCCAGCATATCGGTAAAGGATACTTTTCCCGGCGTTGGATTGATCGTGTAATAGATCGACGGCACCAGGGCTCCGAAAGCCGAACATAAACCCAGGATTACCGAGTTTCCGAGGGACATCCCAAGGTATCTTACTCCCAATCCGTAAGTTAATCCGCCTATTCCCCACAGCAAGCCCATCAGAATAGTGATAGAAATAATGGGTCCCGAAGTGGCTGCTATGATCTCCGCAAAGCCCGGGACCGTTAACCAGGCTGCCAGCGGGGGTACGATCAGCCAGGAGAACAATCCTCCGATGATCCAGTAACTTTCCCAGGCCCAGCCTTTCACCTTGTTGAACGGCATATAGAAACTTCCGGAAGCAAATCCTCCGATGGAATGAAAAATTACCCCAAGCAATGCATTCATAGTCTGATTGATTTATTTTGTAACTGCGGTTTATTTGATTTTTTTTGACATAAGATTATTCCCGGTAATGGTCAAACATATTGGTATAAATTAACTATAACAATGCATATATTGGATCATAATTTGCACTTATTGACACTGAATGGACGACTTCTTTAAATACCTTGCCACCAGTGAGGAGGATCAAGATTGGGGATTGTTTCTGAAGACCGAAGCAGATAAGTTTAATTATTTCATTAAATCAATCTCCAGGTCGCTGTAACCTTTCAGGAAGCTGTGCAGGTCTGCAGTAATCATACTGGTGCCACACGGCTGATTCGATTTTGCATTCAGTGCCATTACGGGATCATGGAGAGACAGCCGGAGCAGGAACCATCCATTACCGCTTTCAGAATTGCAGGATACCCTTATGCCTTCATGGTTATTGGGCACTATGCTCCAGCCATCAATTTGAGGTACAAATATTTGCAGGTCATTGATCACTTTATTGCCGTAAGCTTTAAAATCCGGGGTTTTTATCTTGATTCTGAACTCTTTACTCTCTGCCGGCATGATCAGATTATCCGTCAGTTTATGGAAGCTCTCTCCCTGGGGGGCGAGGGGTCGAGAGTTCAAATCTCTCCATCCCGACCAATGAGAATAAGGCTTTCAGCGTTTTTGGCTGGAGGCCTTATTTCGTAATGTGAAACATTTGTGAAACGTTTTAAGGCCCCTCGCCCATTTACACGCCTCATAAGTTAATAAGTATCCACCCGGTTTTTCTCCAGGATGGCCTCAACATCGCTCCGCTTGAAGAAGACTTTGCCTCCCATTTTCGAAAAAGGAAGAATTCCATTGTCGCGATAGCTTTGCAAAGTCCTCGAACTGATCTTGAGCAGTTTCATCACATCCGGGCTATCGAGCCAGCCAAAAGGAGCCTCCGGATTCATGTTGGCGTGATCCAGCACTTCAAGCCGTTGGTTCAGTCGATCGATTTTATTCATAAGTTGAAACAGGTCTTCGAGAGAAATCATAAAGATCGGTGAGGTGCATCCCCTTCGGTTTCGGGTAGCGGTGCGAAGTACCAATAGGTCTGCCGGCTGGCAGTACCAGTTCAAAGTTTTGTTTGAATAGTGTCTTCACAATAGACGATTTTTCCGTTTACATTTTTCAATTCCAGTTTTTGGTACCCCCCCGATGGAAAATATTTTATCAGATTCAACTCAACAATTCGATGTAGGTAAGTGGTATCCCGCGAACAAGGGTTACTACCACATCTGCCCGCAATGCGGGAAAGGTTTTTTTGGCCGGAAGAACCAGATATATTGTCCAGGCGGTCAATGTAAAGGAGTGTTCAACCCATCAGTTAATCAGAACTGGATTTTTGGGAAGGGTAAACGTTACCCGGGTCCAGACACCGACTTCGCTGGCAACCCAGATCCTGCCTTGGTGATTCTCTATGATTTGCTTTACAATAGAAAGTCCAAGGCCGGATCCTGTTTTTATGTCTTTCGGAACATTGCTGGCCCGGTAAAACTCATCAAATATTTTCGAAAGTTCCTCCTTTGGAATCCCGATCCCTGAATCCGACACCTCTGCGATAATTTGATCCGGCTGGTTTTTAACTGATAGGCCGATGTGGCCTCCGGGTGGAGTGTATTTCACAGCATTCATCAGGAGGTTTGAAAACAATTCTTCAAGGGTAAAGGGATTACCGACAATTTTTAGGATGGAATTATCAAAATAGAAATTGAATTCGATGGATTTGTCCGCCGCGAGAATCTGGACAGTTGATACTACTTTTTGTACAAGATCTTTCAACAAAAACTCCTCAAACTCCTTTTCCTGCTTCAATCGTTTCTGGGTAAGGTTTAAAAGATCCTTAACAAAACTTGTAAGCAATTCTGTTCTTACATAAGCCCGGTTGATGAATTCCTCTTGTCTTTCATTCAGCGATCCGGTAATTTTTGTTCGGACAACCGAAAGGCTGCTGATAATAGCTGCCAGATGCCCTTTGATATCATGTGTTACACGTAACACGTATTGATGCTGCAGTTTATCCTTCTTTTCAAGTTCAATATTCGATCTCACATAGGATTCTTCGATTTTGATTGATCTGGTAAAGATCATGTGAGTCAAGCTAACCAAAAGAATGGAAGTGAAACTGAAGATGAAGCCGGTTCCGAAGAGGTAAAACTGATTATGGTACAAATCATGATTTACAAATCCCTCCAAATGATAATGGGGAATCACCCCGTAACATTCAAGAAAAGCCAGTAATGCGACAAGGATGAGTGCAAAGGTTGTATGCAGGTAACTTTCAAGGGAGGAAAATATGGAACTTGCAATAATCATATGAAAAAAGAAGAAAACAATTAAAGGATTTTCTATGCCCCCGGAAAAGTGAAGCATTAAGGTCAAAATAATAAGGTCGGTGATTATCTGGAAATGAATTTCCCGTTTGATCCAAACGATTATCGGGCCGCTTTCTTTCCTGATGATCCAACGCAGAAGGAGGGAGTGTATACTGTTCAGTGTCAGAAGAATCAGGGTTAGTATGTAAATGGGTGTATCCTGAATGGATACACCGAACAGGTTTTTAACAATATAGGCTGAAATAATAAGAACGACAATGGCAATCCACCTGATTCTGATAAACCATTTGGCAAATAGCACATGGGCAGGGATCAGTCTTTTATCCATACTAACTGGACAGAATATCTTCAATCATTCTCGCCAGGATAATTGGATCGATCGGTTTATCCTGAAACCGGACGTTAGGAAATAAAATCTCATCTTCCACTCCTGAAGCCAGATTAACCCCGAGTTGACCGACCATACCCGTTAGTATAATGATCGGCAATTTTTTAAACTCAGGTTCTTTTTTGATCAGGTGTAACAGGTTGTACCCCTCAAGATTGGTTCTCATCATCACATCAAGAACCAGAAGATCAGGCTTTTCACTCCGGAGCAGGGCCAAACCGTCGGTACCATTATCTGAGGTATACACAGCAAAACCCTGATTTTCAATCGTAACCTGAAAAGATCTGAGCAGGTCTTCATCGTCATCAATTAATAAAACCTTTTTATTCATAACTACTGATTTAAATTAAGTTACGATTATACATATTCAACTTTACTGATTAAAGCATCGATCTGGGCAATAACCTGAGAATCGGTAAACTGGCGTCCTTTAATAGCAGCGGATGGACAAGCAGCCACACAGACACCACATGCCTTGCAAAGTGCACTGATAATATGGCTGTGTCCTTTTTCTTCTTCGTATTCAATAGCGCTGAACGGACAAAGTTTGTTACAGAACCGGCAACCTGAGCAAACGTTCTCATCAACCTCGGAGTATACTGCGTCAACCTCAATTTTACCTCTGGATATCTTTGCCAGTATCCGTGCTGCAACTGCCCTTGCTTGTGCTACTGAATCCGGAATATCTTTGGGTGCCACACAGGTTCCGGCAATAAAGATACCGTCGGTGGTTGTTGCCACAGGTTCCAGTTTCGGATGGCTTTCGATAAACCATCCGTCTTTATCCTGGCTGATATTGACCAGGTGCGCAACCTCGGCAGAATCCTCACGGGCTTCCATACCTACCATAAGCACAACCAGATCGGCTGGGATCTCTATGAGCTCACCCGAAAGTTTCTCGTTGACTTCAATCAGCATTTCACAATCGTCCTTCGGACCTGCCCGGTGGATAACTGGACGGTCACCCTTTTCATACATGAGAAATAAAGTTTTTACTTCTGAGGAGCGCTTGTAGAAATCTTCATGACCTTTCCCGAAAGCGTGCATATCTATATATATATCTGATACATAACAGGCTGGATTGGCAGATTTAATCTCGTGAACGTATTTCAGGGCAGTCATGCAGCATACCCGTGAGCAATAGGTATGAAATTCCAGATTCCGGCTTCCGACACAATGGATAATGGCTACATATTGAGGGACCTTGCCCTCTTTTGTTTCGATGCGGCCGGAACGAATCATCTTTTCCAGCTCGAAAGAGGTAATTACATTCGGAAGTTTCCCGTATCCATAATGCGTGATCCGGGATGCATCAAATTCCTTGTACCCTGTGCATACAGCGATATTCCCGATCCGGACCTCGAAAGGTTTAGACCCTGTACTTCCCTGTCCGTTCTGTTTCTGGATGTTAGCTTTGAAATTGCCGACAAATCCGCTCAGACTGGTCACTTTTGATTGTAAGTGTAACTGAATCTGCTTGTTGTTTAATACCCGTGTAATACGTTCCGTTAATAGATCACGGGCAGAATAGAGGTAAGGAGCCGTAAGATCCACACGTGCCAGATTGCCACCGAGGCGGCTATCTTTTTCAACCAGATAGACCTGGTAACCTGAGTCTGCCAGTTCCAGGGCAGTAGTCATTCCCGCAATACCTCCCCCAATAACCAGCACATTCGGACACATATCAACGAAAATACTTTCCAGCGGCTCATGAAGCTCAACGCGTTTAACCGCAGCATACGTTAAAGCCATAGCTTTTTTTGTTGCCTCCTCCGGATCATCATGAACCCAGCTGCATTGTTCGCGGATATTCGCCATCTCAAACAGGTACTGATTGAGACCAGCTTTTCTGAGAGCCCCCCTGAAGGTTCGCTCATGCATACTTGGACTACAGGCAGCAACAACAATACGGTTTAGCTGGTTTTGTTTGATATCCTGGACGATCATTTCCTGCCCGGGATTCGAACACATATATTTATATGTTTTAACCAGCGTTACATTGGGAACAGCGGAGATGAACTTCGCGACTGATTCCACATCCACCATTTTGGCAATATTGGTGCCGCACATGCATATGTAAACGCCTATTCTGCACTCTTTCATGACTACTTTAATTAGTTGACCTAATAGGAATAAGAGGGTAAAACAGCATCCTGTCTTTCCAGGGCATCCCGGCGTATCTCAGCAAAATACATAGCGAGTGGCCTGTAGACCAGATGTGACCATTTGCTGAAGGGCATCCTCAGCAACCATGGAACCACAGCCATGAGATGAATGATATACGTGCCGTTTGCCAATTCATTAAGACCGGTGCGATGGAAAATATGCTGACAAATGCCAGTCAGGACAATCATGAATAAGAGGATCACAAAAACCCAGTCGGTACTGTGGGATTTCTTATATTGAACATAGTTTTTTCTTGATATACGTTTCCGAATAAAATAGATGGTACCAATTATGAGTCCGACGCTTGCCAGGTAGCCGAAAATATGGACGGACCAATCTATCCGGGGTCCGGATTGCAACTTTTCAATAAACACCATTACCAATACCAGCATAATGATATAACCCAGCATTAAGCCAAGGTGAACGATCCAAGGCATGAAGATTTTTGTAGGGCGTGTACTTTTGCATTCTGCATATCTCCTCTGGGAAAAAAAATGCCACACCATCAGGTACAGTTTCTTCAGGTACAACCACCAGGGCACAGGGAAGCTGGTACCTCTGACCATAACAAAAAACCACATACGTACTGCGTTGATCAGCAGAAAAACAGCCAGACAAGCACCGACCAGTAAGTCAAAACTGTGGATAAAATGACTAGGCAGGAAGGCCCCTTCCCCATCATAAATACTGAAATTCCCCTGTGATAGTCCATAGTATAACAAGAATGCTCCGGTTAATACTGCGACTCCGATAACCGCAAGTATCTCAGTGGTCAAGGATTTGAAAAAAAGCCGGGCAATACCGGTAATATCGTAGCGTGAGATAAGCCATCTTCGCAGGCTCATCATAGTTTCACCCGGATCCGCTTCGCGGGGACACTGCTCTGAACATTGACCGCAATAATAGCACAACCATGGTTCGAGGGTGGTTTCAATTTTCCGCCCCAGTCCCATCTGCAAAAAGCGCATTGACTTTCGGGGAAAGCGGTACATCTGATCGGAATGAAAACAGACAGTTGAACAATCACCGCAGTGATAGCAGAACTGTACGTCTTCAGCTCCAAAACGCTCGAGATCGTCAATTAGCCTTGGATTAACTCTGATTGCCATAATGACCTCCTTATACAGCATGAATAGTTTTAGCCCTGTCCTCAATCTCGCTGAGGGAGACGCTGGAAAGATGTCCAATGCCCCTCCCGCTGGTTATGCTGCGTAAAACACCTGCAGCTACAGCCGATGCCTGGGCCACTGTATCGGGGATATCTTTCGGTCCCTGGCACATTCCTGCTACATAAATCCCTCCTCTTTCCGTATCGGTGGGATTTCCGTTATAATCCAATTCCGAGAACCAGCCGTCAGAATCCCTTGTTATTTCTAGCATTTTGCTGATTTCTTCCGTACCCGCTGAGGGGATAAGCCCGACAGCCAGGATCACCATATCCACCTTGAATTCAACCATCCGATCATTGATAATATCTTCTCCCTTCACGGTCATCTGGTCATTAACCATTTCAACGGATGCCGAATGTCCCCTGACCACAAATGTTCCCTCATGCCTGATCCGATCGGCGAATTCTTCATAACCTTTGCCGAATGCGCGCATATCAATATAAAATTCATAACATTTAACATCAGGGATTTTTTCTTTGATCAGGTGGGCAAATTTTAGAGAATACATACAGCAAACGCGGGAGCAGTATGCGTTGTATTTATTGTTTCTCGAGCCTACACAATGTAAAATAGCCACACTGCGCGGAGGTACTCCTTCGGGAACGAACACCCACTCCTCCTGTTGGGACTTTCTGTTGAATAATTTCGTTTTGGTGACAATTCTTCCCCCGGTGCAACCGGAAGCATTGGTAAGGCGTTCAAATTCAATTGAGGTTAGAACATTGGGATATTTTCCATAACCATATTGTTCAATCTTCTGTACATCAAGCAATTCATAGCCTGTGGCTATGATAATATTACCGACTTCCAGGTCGAGAAAAGTTTCGGTTTCCGCTAGGTTGATACATTCCTTGGGGCATTTTTTTGCACAGACACCACATTTTATTCCATTCGATAGAATATAGGTGCACGAAGCCTCATCGATAAGGTAAGCATTGGGCACCGCCTGGGGGAATGGGATATAAACGGCTTTCCGTTTGGTAATTTTTGAATCGAACTCGCTATCTACCTTTACCGGGCATACATCAGAACATATACCACAGGCAACACATGAATCAACATCTATGCGGCGAGGACGCTGACGGATCCTGACCCGGTAGGAACCGGGGTTCCCGCTAACCTCGGTAACATCGGAACAGGTTAGCAGCCGGATCATTTCATGTTGCACTACCGAAACCATTTTCGGTGTCAGGATACAGGCTGCACAATCAAGAGTGGGAAAAGTTTTGTCAAACATAGCCATATGACCGCCGATAGTTCCTGTCTGTTCAACCAGGTAAACCTGTTTACCTGCGTTGGCGATCTCCAATGACGCCTGGATACCTGCAATTCCTCCTCCAATAACCAGCGTGGAATGGTTAACCGGATTCCCTGTCGGAATCGCAACCAGGGCAAAAGGGACTCCCATGTTGGCACATGCGACCGTCGCCTTGGCCCTGTCGAGCGCGATTTCACCCGTTGCCCCGTGCTCCTTGAAAGAAGCCAGTCTGACCTCATCCGTATTACACCCGGCCAACGCCATTGCTTTGGTAAAAACCGGCTTATAATAGCCAGGCATATCTCCCGCGATTACAATCCTTGTGAGGCTGTTTGCCAGAATTAAATCAGCTAGAAGTGACGCTTTCAGATGAGGTTTCAGTCCAAGGTTCTGAACGATCTCGACACCGGGCAAGTTAGCTGCATACTTTGCGATTGCATCAACATTTAGATTTTTACCATCCTCTACCTGGCAGAAAAAAACACCGTTTCGCATTTTATCTCCTCCTGATTAAGATATTTCCAATAGTTAGTTCCGAGTGATACGCTGCAATAATTCCCCTTTTACGTCCCGGATTTCCAGGATCATGGGCATCTCCCCGGGTAGACTGTGGGTTGCACATGAGAAGCAGGGATCATAAGCTCTGAACGCCATCTCCACCATATTTAATATCCCGTCGGTTACCGTTATTCCTTTTTTAATCAGCCCCTGGGCCGCTTTTTTAATCGACATGGTAATCGCAGCATGATTATTGGTCGTTCCGACAATTATATTGACTTTAGTCACAATACCCTTTGCATCCGTCCAGTAATGGTGCGTGAGTGTGCCTCTCTGCGCTTCTACGATCCCAACGCCTTCGCCAACAATCTTATTAAGCGGGGTCCGAAGCTCCTTCCCAGTGATATCAGCATCCAGAGCCAGTTCAAGACAATGCTCAGCCGCATAAAGCAATTCGATAAGTCTGGCCCAATGCATGGCAAGGGTTGCATGCACGGGTTTTCCGCCCAGTATAGTATACATACGTTCGTACTCTTGTTGAGCAAGCGGTGTGGCCATCCCATCTGAAGCATTTAATCTTGATAATGGTGTAGCATGATAAACACCAGAATCCTGTCCATCCACAAATCCTTTCCATCCAATCTTTTTGAGATAAGGGAATTTCAGATAACTCCATGGTTCCACCCGTTCTGCCACAAAATCACGATATTCGGCAGGTGAATACTTGCAGAGTTCCTTACCTTCCGTGTCCACTACCCTTACCTTGCCGTCATAAAAATTGACTTTGTTATTCGCATCAACCAGTCCCATTGAATGAAGACAAAGGGAATAGGGCCCGTTCAGAATAATATCGACGTACTGCTTATTGCCGAGGACGACATCTTCGAAAATCTTGAGTGAGAATTGTGCAAATTTTATGAAGCCATTAGATTTTTCGACAATATCGTCACGTTCCTGTTCCGAAAGCCCTCTTCTCACACCTCCGGGAATGTTCATCACCACGAAGGTCTGGTGTCCTCCTAATAAAGCCTGGATTTCCTGGGCGAGCCGGCGTTGTTTGATCACTTCCGTACCAATTTCAACCCCCACCTTATTAATGACACCCAAAATATTTCTTTCCGACTTCGGAGCCTGAGGTCCGACCACAAAATCCGGTGCTGCGAGTGCATAAAAGTGAGCAATATGGCTATGAACAAAGTGCGCCATATAAAATAACTCCCTGAGTTTTCTTGCAGTCGGAGGAGGTTGAACACCAAAGACAGCATCGACCGCCTTTCCGGATCCCATATGATGGCAGCCCGGACACACACCACAAATCTTAGACACTATGGCCGGTAATTCTTCCACGGGTCTGCCTTCGCAGAATTTTTCAAATCCCCGAAGTTCCGGGACCTGGAAATACACATTTTTTACATCTCCTTCATCGTCAAGAAAGATTTCAATTTTCCCGTGGCCCTCAAGCCTGGTAATTGGGTCGATGGTAATTCTTTTCATTATAATCTCCTCCTTATCATTGCACTAGGAAGACTGAAACGGTAAAACGTTCCGGCGGGATCTACAATATCCTCGATTATTGCTTCAATTTCTGCCGGTTCTTTTGAATCAATAATACTGGCTATGGCCGACATTATTTTTGCCCCCGTGTCTGTCACGTCTGCGGTAGGACCATAACATCCGCGGCAGGGAGCATTCCCTTTGATGCAACGGTGACCGCATCCTGAACGGGTGGCAGGTCCCATACAAATTACTCCCTGCTCCATAAAACAGGTAACCCCGTCATCGTATATTTCCCACGGACGTTTAAATTTCTTAATCAGTTTGTTATCGGTTTTCGTGCGTGTACACTCCTCGCACTGTGCTTTTGAACCTGCTCCGACCACAGAGCCTTTGGGTGGCAGTTGTGCACCTGTGACAATAGCCATAAATACTTCGACCAGTCGTTCCGTTTGAGGAGGGCATCCCGGAAGATAATAATCTACATCCACTACCTTATCAAGAGGACGGACATCGTTATAAAATACAGGAATTTCAAGTGTCCCTTCTGTGACTTTATATTCAGGCTGCGGTTTTATCTTCTCGGGGTTGATGGTTGACTCACTTTCTTCATATACTCTCCGGAAAATTTCTTCCTTAGTAAAAAAATTTGCCATGCCAGGGATTCCGCCGAGGTGGGAACAGCTACCGTAGGCGACGAGAATTTTTGATTTTTTCCTGAGCAGTTTTGCAATATGTTCATTTTCGCTATTCCTTACAGCTCCGTTGAATAGAGTGAGATCAATAAACCCATCATGCATTTCCTCTACATCCTGATACTTGGTATCCAAGGCAACAGGCCAGAAAACAAGATCAGCCGCCGCAACTACATCAAAGAGCTTTTCATGCACATCCAGTACCGATACACAACACCCTCCGCAAGCGGCTCCCCAATAGACGGCCAGTTTGAGTTTAGGTTTCTGTTCGTTCATTATTCAGGCGGTTAAGATTAGGTTAGTTCTTCCATCACTTGTTTTAACCTGCAAGGTCCCAGTTCGGTAATCGTTTCCGTGAAACTATTTACCAGCTCAGCAAATTGCTTTCCTTCACTGGCACTGATCCATTCCAGTTTGAGCCGCTCCTGTTCGATCCCCATCTGCTGAATATACTTTTGAAGAAGATGATACCTTCGTAAGCAGCGGTAATTACCTTCCTGATAATGACAATCGCCAGGATGGCATCCGCAGACCAGCACACCATCGGCGCCACGGATAAAAGCCCTGAGAACGAATGTTGGTTCAATGCGGCCTGAGCACATCACCCTGATGGCACGCACGTTGGGCTGGTATTTCATTCGCTGTGTACCGGCAAGATCTGCTCCCGTATAGGAACACCAGTTACACAGAAAGGCTATAATTTGTGGTCTGAATTCCATCTTTACTTATCTCCCAAATGATCGGTTTGAGTTACGATTTCTTATTCTGCACCAAGAAATTATCCATGCTGAGGAAGCCGGCACGGTTTTAAGGACGAGCTTGTTAATATGCCCGGAACGAAAGTAAAACTCCTGACAGTCTATCTGCAGGATGAGGACAATCAAAATGCCAGCAGGATTCTCCCGCTGGTGTATAAGCTATCCAAAATTCTGACCCCAAATCCATTCATCGCGAAGATCAGGGGCATTGCCAGTAGGAATCCTGTAACTGGCGGACTGAAAAGGATATATCCCTTTCTTATGTAGAAGGTTAAAACCAGTAAGTGGGCAAGATACAGTAACTTATTCACACGGATAGTGTTTATGCGTGATTTCTTTCACAAAGTATAAAAAGAATCTATATTAACCAAAAGATTATTTTTGAAATCAATTGACGAAGATGTGTTTGAGCAGTCATCAAGATACTCTTGCCGATTGATGATTTTGGCGGTATCCTGAATCGGAAAAGGGAGAGATTCGACAATAGTTTTCATCAGATAGTGTGACAGCTGAGTTATTACCACTGGTCCAAACCGGAGTATATTCCATTAATGACTTTTTCCGGAGTGGGTATATATAACGTTCCCTTTGCTGTAAATGCTCTCATATTCATTGTTTTAAACCGAATTATCAAAAACCTGTTCTGTGATTAAGTAATCCTTTATTTCCTTAAGTATTTCTGGATAGCGGCTGTTTAAAGGTGGCGTCAGTTCATTCGAGAACTCCCGGTCTTCAATTATCTCAACTGCGATAATCCGGATTTCCTCCGGTAATTTGATATTTAGCTTTTTGCCCAGCCTGAGAGCTGTCAGAAAACTAATATCATGGAGATTTGATAAATGCATGGTTTCACGGAAATCATCGGGACTGAACAGGTAAACTGAACCCGGGGTACCATTTTTTGTCCGAATAGCATCGATCAGGATGGCCTCATCGTATCCGTTGAGGAGTTCAATGATCTCCAATCCACCCACGCAGGCGCACGCGAAATGAACATTTTGGTTCAGGCAATTTTTACTGAGGTCATTCACTAATCTTGGGCCTATACCGTCATCAGTCAATATTTCATTTCCGATTCCAAGGACCAGCTTCATTTTTTAATCATTGATTTGGTAATTAATCCCGCTGAATCGTACGAATTATATTTCCATCAGAATCTTTAAAATTAACCAATAGAGGCATTTGTCCCGGCAAACTGTGGGTTGCACATGAAAAACAGGGATCATAAGCACGGAAAGCCATCTCGATCTGGTTGAGGATGCCTTGATCGGGTTCGATACCAGCTTTAATAACATACTGTGCAGCCTTTTTGAGTGACATGCAAATAGCAGCGTGATTGTTTGTAGTACCTACAATAATATTAACCTTGGTTACCATGCCTCTCGAGTCGGTCCAATAATGGTGGGTTAGCGTACCCCTTTGTGCTTCCACACATCCGACTCCCTCACCGACAATTTCTTTCAGATCGGCTCGAAGCTCTTTACCCGTGATTTCCGGATCCTTGATCAGCTCGTTAAATCGTTCAGCAGCATACAATAGCTCCACCAGGCGGGCCCAATGCATTGCCAGGGTTGCATGGACAGGTTTCCCGCCGAAGGTACTGAACAATTCCTGGTATGCCTCATTAGCCAATGGGGTGGCCATACCGTCGGCAGCATTAAGCCTCGACAAAGGCGTTGCATGGTAAACGCCTGAATCTTGTCCTTCCACAAACCCTTTCCAGCCGATCTTCCTCAGGTAGGGAAACTTCAGGTATGTCCAGGGCTCTACACGCTCGGCGATATAATCCCGATAGTCAATGGCATGATATTTATATTTCTCTTTCCCTTCAGTATCAACCACTCTCACCATTCCATCGTAGAAATTGACCTTATTGTTTGAATCAACCAGGCCCATGGAGTGAATCTTCAGATTATAAGGACCTTCGAGGATCATGTTAACATAATCACTATTTGCCAGAACCACATCCCTGAAGAGCTGAAGGCTGAATTTGGCGAATTTCTGAAATCCCTTCCCAATCGGAATTAATTGTTCCCTTTGCTCCTCGGTAAGTCCTTTCCTTACACCACCCGGGATATTTAGTACCACATGGGTCTGATGCCCCCCCAGCATTGCCTGTATCTCCTGTGCGAGCCTCCGTTGGCGTATTACCTCAGTTCCTACCTCCTTGCCTACCTTGGCGATAACACCGAGGATATTCCTTTCGGAGGGATCGGCATTGGGACCAACCACAAAGTCTGGGGCTGCAAGTGCATAGAAATGGGCAATATGGCTATGAATAAAATGAGCCATATAGAATAGTTCCCTGATTTTCAGAGCGGTAGGTGGAGGAGCCAGACCAAATACAGCATCGATGGCTTTACCTGCTGCCATGTGGTGGCACCCTGGGCATACTCCGCATATCTTGGTAACGATCCGGGATAGTTCTTCAACCGGCCGTCCTTCGCAGAATTTTTCGAACCCTCTGAGTTCCGGGACCTGAAAATACACGTTCTCAACATCTCCCTGATCTGTAAGGAAGATTTCAATTTTTCCATGGCCTTCAAGACGGGTTATCGGATCAATGGTAATCTTTTTCATATCCTGTGGTTTTAATTAACGGGCTTGGGGACAGACATTTTTTTCCGAAGAATGGCTTTTGGCAGGCTAAACCGGTAAAAGGTACCAACTGGATCGACGATCGCATCCACAATTTCCTCTATCTCTATTTCCAGGTTGCTGTCTATTATGGTCCCGATTGCTGACATCATTTTAGCCCCCGGATCAGGCGCATCGGCAGGTGGACCGTAGCAACCCTGGCAAGGGGCATTCCCTTCGATGCAACGATAGCCGCATCCTCCCCTGGTGGCAGGGCCCATACAGATCACACCTTGTTCAAGAAAACAGGTTTCGCCGTCATCATGAATCTCCCATGGACGATAAAATTTCCTGATGACCTTGTTATCTGTTTTCTTTCTCTTGCACTCATCGCATAAAGTTTTCTCCCATGCACCGACAACCGAACCATTTGGGGGTAATTCGGCCTTGTTGACAATTGCCATGAAAACCTCAATGAGTCGTTCTGTTCGAGGAGGACATCCGGGAAGATAGTAATCCACATCCACGACCTGGTTCAGGGCTCTCACATCATTGAAGAATTCCGGCAATTCCAGTTCACCCTCAGTGACATTGAAGTGAGTCTTTGGAATGATCCCGTCAGGATTTAAGGTGGACTCGGTCTCCAGATAGATACGGTTAAAAAGTTCATTCTTGTTTGTCAGATTGGCCAAACCGGGAATTCCACCCAAATGTGCACAGGAACCATATGCCACTAAAATCTTGGATTTTTGCCTTAGGAGCCTGGCCATATGTTCGTTTTCGCTATTCCGGACCGCGCCGTTAAAAAGGGTCAGATCGATAAAACCATCTGCCATAGCTTCCACATCCTTATACTTGATATCGAGAGCTATAGGCCAGAAAACCAAATCAGCTACGGCCACAACATCGAATAATTTCTCATGTACATCCAGTACTGAAACACAGCAGCCTCCGCAGCCGGCTCCCCAATAGATAGCCATTTTCAATTTGGGTTTATCTTGATTTGCCATAATCAGGTTATTTAGACCATTTGTTCCAATTGGGCTTTAATAGTAGAGGGACCAAGGTTTTTAATAGTCTGTGTCATTTCATTTGCCAGTTCGGCAAATAGTTTGCCTTCACTGGCACTGATCCATGCCAGCCTTATGCGGTCGGGCTCAATCCCCATTTGCCTGATATACTTTTCAATCAGTTTAAATCGCCTGAGGCACTTATAATTACCCTCATTGTAATGACAGTCTCCCGGGTGGCAACCACAAACCAGTACCCCATCTGCTCCCTCCTGGAAAGCTTTAAAAATAAAGGTAGGACAAATCCTCCCCGAACACATAACCCGGATAATCCGTAAGCTGGGTGAATATTTCATACGGCTTGTCCCTGCAAGGTCTGCACCGGTATAGGAACACCAGTTACAAAGAAAAGCGACAATTTTTGGCTCGAATTCCATAGTTTCAGACTTCTAATAGTTGTAACATGACTCCTTCGATCTGCGCGAGAATCTGTTTCTCGGTGAAGTGACGGCTTCCGATGGCGCCGGTAGGGCAGGCTGAGGCGCAGGTCCCGCAACCTTTGCAAATGACTTCGTTGACGCAGGAGACTTTTTTCTCCTTAAGGAATTCAATGGCTCCATAGGGACATACATGAACACAGATTTGGCATCCGCAGCAAATCTCTTCGCGTACGCTGGAGGTGATAACTTCGACCTCGACCCAATCTTTATTAATCATGGCAAGAACCCTCGCTGCAGCAGCCTTGGCCTGGGATGCCGAATCACTTATCTCTTTCGGTGCCTGGCAGCTTCCTACGATAAATACACCGTCCGTTGTAGTTGCTACAGGATCCAGCTTCGGGTGTTTTTCAATGTAAAAATTATTGCTACACCGGCTGATCCCGAGAACCTGGCTTAACTGCTTGGATGTTTCCTGGGCCTCCATTCCAACCATCAGGATCACCAGATCAGCAGTAACCTCAACTTGCTCTCCGCTAAGCAATTCCTTCATTTCGATGACGAGTCTGGTCTTTTCGTTTTTGCCGGCCTCACGGATATAGGGAAGTTTACCCTTTTGGTCATACATCAGGAACATCACGCCTCTTTTGGCAGTTTTTGAATACATCTCTTCACAACCCTTGCTCATCGACCGCATATCAGCATAAATCTGATAAACATGAGCTTTAGGCAGCAAATCCTTTATCTGGTTTGCAAATTTCAAAGCTGTCTGGCAACATGTTCTCGAACAATATGGCAGAAAATCAGGATTTCTGCTGCCAACGCAATGAATTATAGCAACATGTTTGGGCTCTTGCCGTGAGTCCAGCCTGATATACCCTTTACTGAGCATTTCCTCAAATTCCACACTGGTTATAATATTTGGTAACCTTTTATAAGCATAATTCGACAACGGGGTAGGCTTAAATGGTTTTAAGCCTGTGGCCACAATGATATTGCCAAATTCAAGCTCGGATTGAGTCTCTTTATGATTGACCGTTCCGATGAAATTACCCACATAACCGGACAGTTTTACCAACTGGGAATTCAGGTAAACCTGGATATGCGGATGAGAAGAGACTTCTTCAATGATCGGATTCAAATACTTTGAGGCCTCATCAAGGTTGGGAAAAGTCCGGTTTATCTTTTTCATCATTCCTCCCAGGCTTTTTTCTTTCTCAACAAGAAAAACGATACGACCGGTTCGTGCAATCTCCCGTGCTGCTGTCAATCCGGCTATTCCTCCTCCGATAACCAGAGTAGCCGGATTCACCTTAACGCTACGTTTGTTTAAAGCTTCCTGCCAACGGACACGCTTGACCGCTCCTGTAACCAGGTCTATGGCTTTTTGGGTAGCTTTTTCGCGATCATCATGAACCCATGATACCTGTTCCCTGATATTAGCCATCTGAAACAGGTAAGGATTTAGTCCGGCTTTCTCCAGTGCCTTCCTGAAGGTTATTTCATGGATCCGGGGGGAACAGGCGGCTACTACGATACGGTTGAGATTCATCTCCTGTATATCTTTGACCATAAGGTCCTGGCCCGGATCGGAACACATATATTTATAATCCCGTGCAACCACAACGCCTTGCAATTTGCCGGCTTCAGCAGCTACTCTTTCGACGTCTACATTCTTGGCTATATTTGTACCACACCAGCAGATGTATACCCCGATTCTGATTTCTTCCATAGCGTTAGAACCTAAATAGCAGGCGTTAATTCAACAATAGACTGACGATTCTGACCTGCCCGTCTGAGACGGTCAAAATAGACAGCGAAGGGCCGGTAAGCCAGATGCGACCATTTTGAGAATGGAACCTCAATCACGATCATCGGAACCAGAAAGGCGAGATGGATCAGATAGGTAAAATACGTCGCGGCCGGCAAACCTGACACCCGGAAAATATGAATCAGAATGCCTGTGACCGCAGTAAAAAACAGAAGAACGATAAACATCCAGTCGGACGGATGCGAAAATTGCATCTTAAGATCGGTTTTCCTGATCCTGCCAATAAAGGTGTATATCAGGAAGAACAATATTCCAAAAGTGGAATAGTAACCCAATAAACGCTGCCAGTGGTACCAGGGTTTGATCTCCTCGATCTGGAACTCCTTCAGGAAAGCCACAATCAGGGTGAACATGATGGTATAGCCTGTCATAACCAGCAGGTGGCCAATCCAATAGGTCCTGTTATCGCATTTTGAGAACCTGGCTTGGGTTACAAAATTGTATATCAGGCTCCAGAATTCAGTGAAATAAGAATAAAAGGGAAATTTCAGGTTCCTATCTGAAAGGATCACCCGGTAAAACATGTGAAAGATATTGCTGATCAGAAAACCTGCCACAAGGATTGCCATCAGGAGATCCCCGTATTCGATGAGCTGGACGAACCTGGATGCTGAAATCCCGTTGGCCAGGCTGTTTATCATGACTCCGCCCTGTTCATTAATAAAAGCCTGTGGTTTGGAAAACAGGTCCGGCGACGGGGGGAGAAAGACCAGAAACGAAATAATAACACCAAGCGCTATTAAAATTATGGCTGCGAGCTCCCATATCTTTCGTGTATAAAACAACCTGGATATGCCAGTCCAGTCATAACAGGAAGTCAGGTACCGGCGTAAAACCATCATTAATTCGCCCGGATTGGCATTGCGCGGGCAGGTTTCGGTGCATTCGCCGCAATAGTAGCAGAGCCATGGATCGACACTGGAAACCAATTGCTTTTTAAGTCCCATCTGAGCCAATCTGATTCCTCTCCGAGGAAAAAGATTATCATCCTTTGTGAGAGGACAGATCGCCGTACAATTACCGCAATGAAAGCATTCATTCCATTCACGCAGTCCATATTTGTGCAGTTCCTGCTTGAATTCCGGATCGACTCTGGATATCATGTCTTTTTAATTTATCATATAGGTTAACGGAAATACCTCTGAATCTGTAAGCCTGTCGCTCATAATGCTTTGCAGCACACCGGCAGCAGCCGCGGAAGCCTGAACCACCGAATCCGGAATATCCTTTGGACCCTGGCAAACACCTGCGATCCAGATACCCGGCCGGTTGGTCCTTACAGGATCAATCTCATACCGGACTGCTTTAAACCAGCCGTATTCATCTACGTCAATTCCCAGAATATCCGATAGTTTCTTCTGGTCATCTGCCGGTTCCAGGCCTATGGATAAGATTATCATATCCATATCCTGTTCGAGCATCCTGCCGGCAATGATATCCTCCGTTCTCAGATGGAGATGTCCGTCTATTTGGTCTACTCGGGCAGTTTTACCCCGAATCATTCGGACGCCTTCATCCTGGATCCGGCAATAAAACTCCTCATACCCCTTGCCAAAGGCCCTCATATCTATGAAGTATTCAAATATCTCGGCCGATGGAAGCTTTTCCCTTACCAGGTGTGCCAGCTTCAGCGAGTACATGCAGCAAACCTTTGAACAGTATGGATTGAAATTCTCGTCGCGGCTTCCCACACAATGTATTATTCCAATCTTCTGAGGCTTACCGCTGTCATTTACAAATACAGAATTCCCCTTTTTATCAGTCGTCCTGAAAGTGATCTCACCGCCGGTTGGGCCGGCAGCATTGATCAATCGTTCGAACTCAAGAGAAGTCAAGACGTTCGGGTATTTCCCGTATCCAAAGCGGTCAATCCGGGAAGCCTGGAATGGTTTGAAACCATTTGCAACAATAATGTTTCCTGCTTCTATTTCAATCTCACGTGGTACTTCATACAGATTGATACAGCCGGTAACCGGGCAAACTTTCACGCAAACTCCGCATTTCCCCTCCTGTATAAACCTGCAGGCTTCACCGTCAATCAAATACTTATTCGGAACTGCCTGTGGAAAAGGCATATAGATAGCCTTCCTCATGGTTGTTCCTTCATCAAATTCACTGGAAACCTTAACCGGACATTTTTCTGAACAGGTCCCGCAACCAATACAGGATTTAACATCTACCCATCGAGGTGACTGCCGGACTGTAACCTTATAATGTCCGGGTGTTCCATTAACAGCAACAACCTCTGAACAGGTCATCAGTTCGATTAAAGGATGCTGCCCCACCTCTACCATTTTGGGTGTAAGAATGCATGCGGCACAATCAAGGGTCGGAAAAGTCTTGTCAAACTTGGCCATATGACCGCCTATCGTCCCGGATTTCTCTATCAGATAAACTTTCAGACCTGCATTGGCAATCTCCAGGGAAGCCTGAATCCCGGCGATGCCTGCGCCGATGACAATGGTATCCTGTTGAATATGGGAAGATTGATGTCTTTTATCTACAACTTGAGAATGAACCCGCTCAAGCAACTCATACACATTCTGTACCTGGCTTTCATAAACGCACCACGTATCGCCAAAATCTGCAATAACAACGGATTCAGCCTGATATCCCAGCTTTGTCATCGCTGTTCGGACTATTTGTCTGAACCTTTCCGGCCTGATTCCGGCCAGTATCACAGATGTTAAACGGTGATGCCTGATCGTTTCCATCAATACATGGAAATCAGAGAAAAGGTATCTTGGCTGATCGATGATAACCGGTATCTTAAGGTTATCTCTGACAAAAATGATCAGGTCAGACAGATCTACCGGCGTATACCCGGATGGGGGATCGCAGAAGATTATTCCGATTCGATCATACTCACTCATGGCTTGTAATGGTTACCTTTTATTGTGAAAAACAGATCAATATCTAACTCTCGTTTTAATCTCATTACGTAAATTACTAATTTTTTCATTATAATTAAATAATGACAATTATCATGTTTTGTATATCATACTAATTATCTTACCTTTATGAATAAAAAAGAAGCTTTTTTTTTAAAAGACATTAAAGGGGAATTAAGGTATCGTTTCGTTATTGTGAAATTCAGAACATAATATGTCTCATAAAAACTATATAAAGAGATTACTCCTTTACCGTCTCTGCCTTTTAAGATTCAAGGAACTCGGTTTCAAAAAAGTGTTTTCACATACCCTGGGGAACGAGGCAGGTGTCAGTGCCGAGCAGGTACGTAAAGACTTCTCCCAGTGCGAAATATCAGGCAATAAAAAAGCAGGTTATAACATTGAATCTCTGCTCATCACACTCAATGAAAAGTTTATTCGGAGCGAGGTTCGAAACATTATCCTCATCGGCATGGGCAACATGGGAAGGGCTATTGCCAATTATAACAATCATTACATTGGAACCAATGTTTTCATCGTTGCTGCTTTTGACATCGATCCGTCGAAACAGAATCAGAAATATGGAATCCAAGTGTTTTCCCTGGACAAGCTTTCTGCAGTTATTCAAGGTTTTAAGGTTAATACCGCCATTATCGCTACACCTGCTATTTCAGCACAAAACGTTTGCAATCAACTGGTTGAAAACGGAATCAAGGGTATATTGAACTTGGCTCCGTTAATTTTAAAAGCACCCAAAGACGTTATTATCAGTAATGTTAACCTAAGTGCAGAAATTGAAGCAATTATCTACTATTTGAATGGAAGGAAGGATGAACTGGATGTTGAATAAATCCGATTAAACATGACCATGGTCCGATCATCGTATAAGATTCACGTTCATGGGACGGTACAGGGAGTCGGTTTCCGGCCATTTGTCTACCGATTGGCACGAGAAATAAAACTGGATGGTTCCGTCGAGAACCGAAATGACGGTGTATGGATATCTTTATACTGTACCCGGGAAGAATTGGATATTTTCATTACTTTGCTGAAACAACAGGCACCATATCCATCAACGATCCGGTCCATTGAATTCATTCAACAGGCAGGGAGAAAAACTCAGTCGGGATTTCGGATACTGGCAAGTCATAAAGGATCCACTGAAATAACCGGTATTTGTCCAGATATTGCGGTATGCGAGAAGTGTCTGGAAGATATGAAAAACCATCCGCGCCGGATAGGTTATCCTTTCGTGAACTGCACATTTTGCGGCCCCCGGTTTAGTATTATCCGGGAGCTTCCATGGGACCGGCCCAAGACATCAATGTCCGGATTCGGCATGTGTGACGGTTGTAGGTCAGAATATAACGATCAGCTCGACCGCCGTTTTCATGCCCAACCGATAGCCTGTACGATATGTGGACCCGTTTACTATCAAAGAAGTTTTCAACAGGGGGATGAGCCATGGCCGTATTTGTCCGCACAGATCATTCTGGCTTTACGCGCCGGCAAGATTGGCGCTATCCAGGGTATCGGAGGATACCACCTGGTTTGCGATGCCACAAATGCTTTGGCTGTGGCCGAACTTCGCAAAAGAAAGCACCGTGACGGTAAGCCTTTTGCTGTAATGTTCCCGGGTATGGAGGAGATTCGTAAATATTGTGAATGCTCTGAAGCAGAGGAAAAACTCATAACCTCATGGCAACGTCCCATTGTTATCCTGAAAGAAAAAAAATGTTTAAACACATTAGTCAACAAGGGTTTAGGAAGCCTCGGGGTTATGCTCCCGTATACTCCACTGCAACACCAGCTCATGACCGAAGGGAAATTCCAGGCATTAATCTGTACCAGTGGAAATCTTACCGATGAACCCACCGTCATCTCTCCGCAAGCAGCTGAAGATAAGTTAATGGATATAGCTGACTTTTTTCTACATAGCAACAGACCAATCATTAACCGTACAGATGATTCAGTTGCCCGATTGTGTGGAGAATCACCCATTCTTATCCGAAGGTCACGCGGCTATGTACCCGCTGCAATACAGGTAAGCCTATCAGTGGATGGTATTCTTGCTCTCGGCGCAGAGCAGAAAAACACATTTTGCCTGGGAAAAGATCGTGAAGCTATCCTGAGTCAGCATATCGGGGATCTGAAAAGCTATGACACCTTTCAATTTATGGAGGAGTCCCTTGGCAGGTTTAAGAAAATATTCCGTTTCACTCCAACCTTGATCGTCACGGACCAACACCCCGATTATCTTTCAACGCAATTTGGCAATTCTCTCGGTATCCCGGTGGTAGCAGTGCAGCACCATCACGCACACATCGCCTCATGCATGGCTGAACATCAACTGGATGAGCCGGTGATCGGAGTTGCTTTTGATGGCACCGGACTCGGTGCAGACCAAACCATATGGGGCGGCGAATTTCTGATCGCCACCCTGGATCAATTCACCCGGTTTAGCTGGCTAGACCCCATCAAGATCCCCGGCGGCGATCAGGCAGTAAGGGAACCCTGGAGGGTAGCGATAGCTTACCTTTATAAATGTTATGGGGAAAATATTCCGTTTGATTCTTTCCATGGTCTTCAGTGTATTCCTGAGATTCAGCGAAACCAAATCATCAGTCTGTTAAAGTCGGAAGCTCCCGTTCCAGTCTCCTCTGCAGCAGGCAGGCTTTTTGATGCAATCTCAGTCCTGACCGGTTGCTGCATTGAGAACACCTTCGATGCCGAGGCACCCATAAGACTGGAGATGGCTGCTGATCAGCTGGAAATGGGTGAGTATCCTTATCAGATTAATCAGACTATTGGCTTTATTCCTACAATTGAAGCCATCCGGGTCGATCTTGCAAATCATGTTCCGGTTTCAGTGATTTCTGCCAGATTTCACAGAACCCTGGCGCGGGTTATCCTCGATACTTGTATCAGGGCAAGGGAAGTAACCGGCCTAATAAAGGTGGTTCTGTCAGGAGGTACTTTTCAAAATGTATTTCTCACCCGGATTACTTGTTCATCCTTAATAATGAACAACTTTACCGTGTTTACCCACCGGATGGTTCCGCCTAATGATGGCGGAATCTCCCTGGGTCAATTGGTTGTTGCAGCAAAAAAACAGATTAAAAAAAATGTGTCTAAGCATCCCGGCCGAAGTTCTATCCACCAACAGTAATATGGCCATTGTGCAAATAGGTGGGCTAATGATCCAGGCGTCTCTCGATCTGGTTGAGGATATCTGCGTAGGCGATTATGTCCTGATCCATACCGGATTTATTATTCAGAAGATTTCAACGGAGGAGGCAGAGGAAACCAAGAGACTCATCCGCGAGATCGAAAACCTTAATGATGTTCCATGAATACTGTCCAGGCACTGCTGTTTGCCATCCATAGGGAGGCCAACCAACCGGTCCGGTTAATGGAAGTTTGCGGAGGACATACCCATGCAATCAGGAAATTCGGGATACCGGGACTCCTTCCCGACACGGTTAGCTTACTGTCCGGACCCGGTTGCCCGGTTTGTGTAACCCATACAGGGTTCATTGATCAGGCTATTCATCTGGCCCAAAACTATCCAGTGATAATTACCACTTTCGGGGATCTCATCAGAGTACCCGGATCGGGTCAAAGCCTGGAAACCGCCCGTGCAGGCGGAGCAGATATCCGAATTGTCCTTTCTCCACTGCAAGCTTTGAGCCTTGCTGAAACCGAGAGGAGTAAACAAGTGGTTTTTCTGGGCATCGGATTTGAAACAACCGCTCCCTCGGTGGCAGCCACCATATTAACCGCACTGGAACGCAGAATTGAAAATTTTTCTGTTTTGAGTGCCCACAAGATCATGCCCCCGGCTATGGCCGCTTTGGTCAATCATCAGCCCAATCTCGACGGTTTCATTTGCCCGGGTCATGTAAGTACCATAACAGGCTCGGGTATATATGAATTTCTTTCACGAGATCATGGGATACCTTGTGTTATTTCTGGTTTTGAAGCACCTGATATTCTAGAATCAATTTTGCTGTTAATCAGACAGATAAATAATCACCAACCTAAAGTTGAGATCCAGTACAAGCGGGCTGTGAAACCGGAAGGCAATATGAAAGCCTTGGAAATCATGCATGAAGTATTCGTCCTTCATGACGATTGGTGGCGCGGAATGGGTATTATCCCGAATAGCGGCCTGGTTCCCGGTGGCAGGTATGCCGGTTTCGATACCCTGCAGCGATTCAGCCTGCCTGAATTTCCGGATACCGACAACCGTGGTTGCAGATGCGGCGATATCCTCCGTGGATTAATTACTCCTCCTGAGTGCAGCTTGTATGGGAAAACCTGCACTCCTGAATCACCGGCAGGTGCCTGCATGGTGTCATCAGAGGGGACCTGCCAGGCTTTCTACCGCTATCAAAACTGAATATGAAAAGCTAACCATGAAAGACAAAATACTATTAGCGCATGGGAGTGGGGGTCGGATGACCCGTGAATTGATCCGCGAACTGTTTCAGCCCTACCTGCACAATCAATATCTTGATAAAGAATCAGATGCAGCAATTCTTAAACAATTGTCAGGTAAAATTGCCGTTTCAACCGATGCCTTTGTGGTAAATCCTGTTATTTTTCCCGGAGGCGACATCGGTAAGCTGGCCATATGCGGAACAATTAATGATCTGGCCGTTTCCGGAGCAAAACCACACTCAATTACCGCCTCATTCATACTGGAAGAAGGTCTCAGGAAAACTGAATTGGAACAGATAGTCGCTTCCATGTCCTCCGAAATCAAAAACCTCGATATTGCTCTGATAGCAGCAGATACCAAAGTGGTTCCCAGTGGCCTGTGCGACAAAATATATATTACCACTACCGGAATTGGTACCGTTATTCCTGGTCTTGAGCAAGTCTCCACCGGGAAAGGGATTCAGGCAGGTGACCGGATTATTCTTAGTGGCACAATCGGCGATCATGGGGCAGCAATCTTTTGTGCCCGTTATCCGGAGGATATTCTGACGACAATCGTAAGTGATTGTGCTTGCTTATATCCATTGATTGAAAAGATTTCAAGCTTTGGCACTGGCATTCGGTTCATGCGTGATCCAACACGCGGCGGACTCGCTACTGTTTTATGCGAGGTTGCCGAGAATCAGGACTGGGGCCTTACGATTAAGGAAAACCTTATCCCGGTAAGGAATGAAGTTGCAGGATTATGTGACCTGGTTGGTCTGGATCCCCTTTACCTGGCAAATGAGGGTAAGTTCATTATGGTTGCCGCTGAATCGATTTCAAATGAAGTATTAACTGCTTTACGATCTCATCCCCTTGGTAAAAATGCTTGTGAAATTGGTGTGGTCACACGGGAAAATCCGGGTCGGGTTATTTTGGAAACCCCGATCGGGGGCACGAGATTATTGACCATGCTTTCAGGGGATCCCCTGCCACGAATCTGTTGAACCTTACCATGCATGAATTGGCTGTTATAGAAGGAATTATAGAAACGATGACTGAGGTCGCCTCAGCCAATCATTTATCCCGAATCTCACGGTTGGACCTGGTTATTGGCAAATTACACCAACTGATTCCGGACATGCTTGAGTTTTCGTTTGAGACTTGCACGGAGGGTACCCTGGCTGAAAAGTGCAAACTTGTGATCGACTGGAGGCCAGTTATCGTTACTTGCCGTGATTGCAATAACCGGTCTGAGATCATCGACAGTATATTTATTTGTCCGCTTTGCGGAAGCTTCCGTCTCAATACTGAATCTGGGAAAGAACTATTTATTAAATCAATAACAGGAGAATAGAATGGATATAGTATTAATGAAGAATGTTCTGGACAGAAACCAGAATAAGGCGGACGAAAACCGCTCGAGATTATCAGAAAGAGGTATTCTGATGTTCAATATTATCAGTTCACCAGGCGCCGGGAAAACCACCCTTCTTGAAAAAACCCTGGCTCACTTTTCGGGGGTATTGAAAATTGCGGTCATTGAGGGTGACATTACTACCGATCGTGATGCCCGGAGACTACAACCTTTTGGTTCCAAAATCATTCAAATAAACACCGAAGGAGGATGCCATCTCGATTCCCACTCGATTGCCAAAGCATTTGAGCATTTGGATCTGGACAAACTTCAATTGATCATGGTGGAAAATGTTGGCAACCTGATATGTCCCGCAGAATTTGATTTGGGTGAAAACCATAAGATAGCCTTGATCAGCGTTCCGGAAGGTGATGACAAACCGGTTAAGTATCCGCTGCTGTTCAGGGAATCCTCAGCTATTATTCTGAATAAGACAGACCTGATCCCCTATACAAATTTCAGCCTTGAGCGATTCAGAAATTACGTTCGGGAACTGAATGGCAGTATTCCTGTTATGGAAATTTCGTGTACCACCGGCTCCGGATTGTCGGTTTGGTTTGACTGGATCCTGGCTCAAATAAAAGAGAAAGGCGTACCTGAATAGATACCCATGGCATCAGCCCTGTTTTTGATCAAAATCATAACAATGATCATGATCACGGGCACGAACATGAGCATACCGGTAAAATAAAGCAAAATGCCTTTACAGCATTTTTAATAGGAATCATCCATGGATTTGCGGGTTTCAGTTACCTGTTTGCGCTTTTACCGTCCCTTGCGCTTCCAACAGTATGGGCTTCTGTTAAGAAGATTGCCCAGAAGAAGGCCTAATTCACAGAAGCACAGATCGCGTTTGCACTAAGGCAAGCTTTTCGTTAGAAGCATAAGCTTTTTCAGATCCTCCTCCAGATGGTTCGAGAACTCTCCTGTCGTCTCCCCCCCTATCCTGTCACCAACTCATTCGCCTTATCCAGCACATCATTCTCAAAACTATCCAGATACACCTGGGTGGTCTGTTCGGTTTCATGACCAAGACCTTCGGAGATGATGGCAGTTGAGATGCCCTGGCGCTTGGCGATGGTGGCCCAGGAATGGCGGGCAACATAGGTGGTGAGAGGAATTGAAATTTCCGCCAGTACACCGATATCCTTAAGTTTCTTATTGACCAGCCTCTTAAAACTGATGTAATCCAAGTATTCATTGCCTTTCCGCTTTATGACCGGAAACGCAAACGGAGAATCGTTGTGATACCGTGCAAGGATGGCTGTGGCCGCATCGGTCAATTTAATCGAGAACTGCTGACTGGTTTTCCTCCGGGAATATTCGATCCGTCCGGTGCGGATATAAGATTTTTTGAGGTAGGCTATGTCGATCAGGTTCATTCCCCGGGGCGAGGGGTCGAGAGTTCAAATCTCTCCATCCCGACTGAGAAAAAAAGGACTTACAAAAAAATGTAAGTCCTTTTTTCGTTGGTTGCAATAGGGTTGCAATTTTCGGGTGATATTGGCGAGATTGGTCAATACCCTACTGTTCCTTTATGCCTATGACCATTGATTATTATATAATATTCTATATCCGTGATTTAGTCTAGATTACGGTAATACAATTTTTTAGCCTCTATTTTCATGCCCGGATTATGACCCTGTATAGCGAAATGACCCGATTTGAATTCATCATCATCGTATGTCATAACCAATTGTTTATTGATCCAGAACTGGATATGGCTTCCAACTACCTTAATACGATATTCAAACCATTCACCGTCTTTGGTTAACAATTCAGTGGCTTTTCCGGTAGGCGTGCCGGGTTTCCATAACCAGCCGGTGTAAGCATCCTGATTATGACAGATCTGAGCTTCATAACCACGGGGGAACCCATCGGGGTTGTCGGCCGGCTGGTTGGCGCGAAAATAGAAACCACTATTGCTTTTTGCACCTTGCTCCGTGATCCTGAAAACACCTTTCATCTCAAAATCTGAGCAGCTCGCATCGGTATAGATATGCCCCATCCCGCCTTCTCCAACCAGGATGCCATCCTGAACCGACCAGGTTGCTTTTCCACGGATAAACCATCCATTCAAATCTTTACCGTTAAATAAAGAAACCCATTTCGATTTAGCTTCTGCAACTCCGCAGAAACTAATCATAATTGCCGTAATTACTAATATTGATGTCTTTTTCATGATTAAAAAGTATTAAATCAACTCAATTATTTTCAATCGCCGGATGCTTTGGATCATAGACCTGACTGTATGATAATTGATTTTCCAGGAATGCCCCATATGTGTCCAGATCGGTTCACCGCGGCGTGAAAGCAAAGGATACCACTCTCCAACACCTTTGTTGATTACTTTATCGAATACAAAACGATGAACATTTTTGTAAGCCTCCCAATATTTTTCATCCCCAAACATAATAACGGCATCGAGCAGACCTATCAATGCCTCAGCCTGTTGCCAGAATTCCTTTTCCTTATCGTAAACACCGCCTGAGTGAGGACCCTCTACAAAAACGCCACCAAATTCATGGTCAATGCCATTATTAACGGTATGTTCGAAAATGGTCCTGAACAAATCCGAATAAATATTTGGATCCATCTTGAGAATATGAAGCGCATGGATCAACAACCAGGCAAATTCAGCATTATGTCCATAACAGGTATTATCGGTTGCATTACCTTTCTGCCCTTCGTCGGAGAATCGGTCCCATCCCCAGATAATATCAAATTTGATTTGAGGAGCAACTGTCCAATCTTTATAAAATTGCGGTATGCCGGTTTTGTAAACCGGATGGATAATACGGTTTACCAAAAGATCAATATCTTCCAGTAACTTCCGCCGGTGCACATCTTTGCCTGAACACTCGTAAAGTGTTGTATATGCTTCCATCAAATGCATATGAACATCGAGCGTTTTCCTGTCTCCTCCCTGGCTTCCCGGCCCGCAAAGTGTCCAGTCGCGGTGGAACATCTCCCGGTAACCTCCATACATGGTATCGGCGCAATATTTTTGTATGAGGTCAAAAACCTTTTCAGCATAGTCGAGTCCTCGCGGATCGCCTGTCGCCAAAGTATATTCACTGAGCGAATACATAGCGAAACTATGGCCATAGATTATTTTTTGATCGATTTTTACGTTTCCTCTGCGATCCGTCATCCAAAAAAAACCGCCATATTCTTTGTCCCACATTTTGTCAATCAGAAAATCAGCGCCATGTTTCGCCAATTCAACATATTTCCCGTCACCGTAACCGGCAAGGTGCGCAGAAGAGATGGTATACAAACAGCGGGTTTGGGCAATTAATGACTTTTCATCTTCACCGGTATCTTTTCCATCTTTATCAAAATGAGTAATATACCCGCCGTTATTTTCGTCTTTCATACGGGTTGTCCAGAATGGTAACAGTTCGTTAACAAGATGGTTTTCAGCCTCATTCTTTAATGCTAATAGATCATTCCTGTTCATAATACAATAGGGATTAGGAGTTTGGAAATTTATTTTTCTGTCAGTTTTTGATAAATGGCCAATAAAAAATCCCGGTTATCGGCAGTCAAATAATCCATTTCCCCGCCCATCCTTTGGAATGTTTTGCAGTAACGCAGGTAGTATGCAGGGTTATCCACCGGAGGTTCGCCGTTTTTTTGCCAATCCCAGTCTGATTTTGCCAAATCCACGACCAGCATATAGTGGTGATCAATATGTTGGTTTTCCTGGATCTTGAGGTTCTGCGACATGGATAGTGCTTTTTCAAAAATCATGGGTGACATTACCGCTGATCCTATCGAGAGGTATACTCCGTAATCAAGATTACTGACACTTTTTGCAAAACACAGGAAATCATTCAATGCAGTTCTACCCAATGCAGCTCCGTGGTTCATCGGATGGTTGTAGATGATGTCGTGGCCTATCATCGGATGTCCTGTAAAAGGAATTCCCAAGTCATAAGCACAGGCCTGAACTGAGTATTTTTTATAAGGATGAGGAATGGTCATAAATCCTGACTGCAAATTGAATCTTTGAATAACCCCTGCCAGGTCAATTGCTGCAGCGGCAAGATCAGGATTTGTTTTTATTTTGCTGATTGCCTCATCATACAACAGAGGGATTTCCGGGATCTGCAATCCTTCCCGGGAAATCATTTTCCCCACGGATTCCCCATATCCCAATCCTTCATAAGCTCCAACAATCAGTGCCAGATTAATATTGAAACCGGTTTCGTCCCATATCCCAAATTGCCCGTGTTCAACATTCTCACGAACATCTTCACTCGATTTTCCCTGAAAAGCAAATTCCCAGTCGTGGATAATACCGGCACCATTTGTCGATAAATGAGTTACCCAGCCTTCGTCCATTAATGCTATCAAAGTGGGAGCCATACCGTTTTTGATGGTATGTGCGCCAAATGCCAGCATTACCGGCCGCTGCTCCTGTTTGGCCAATCGGATACGACCGGCAGTTTTTTCGATTAGCTTTTGCCCTGATTCTGAAAGATTTGCAGGTTTTTGCGTTACAGGAATATGATCTTTTTCAATATTAACCTTGCTATATCGTGCACTTAACTTCTTGATTGCAAGTTGATCCCGGTCTAATTTTGGGTAAGGCATATTTTTAAAATCAGATATTCAGCAAACTTAGTAACCGTGGATATTGCGAAAAATCAGGAACGATAATATCGGCACCTGCTTTGATCAACCGTGTACGCTTATGCTCATTCAGACCATAACGTCTCAGTTCGTTGCTGGCAATCCCGATGGTTACTCCGCCCCTTTTACGGGTTTCGCGAATTTCAACAGGGCCATCGCCAAAAGTGGCAATCTTTCCAAAAGCAGTTTCCCCGATTGTATTTAATATGCGGTCAAGCACCATTTTTTTGGCCTCTTTGGTCACATCTCCTATGGCCCCGTAAATTCTGCCTTCAAAGAGATGATCGTAACCTAAAACACGGGCTTCGCCTTCTACATCCTCTTCATCAGTACCGCTGACCAGATAGAGCTTAATGCCAGCATCATAGAGTTTCTGAAGAAACGGAACAGCATTTTTTAAAGTAAAATCTTCCAATAGCAGTTCACCCCGCGATAGTTTCCTTTCCCGTTCCTTGACCATGACAAGCAATTCCTCGTTGTAAATTTGCTTGTATCCAAATTCATCGAGCATTTTTTCTTTGGGTATGCAACCAAATTCCCGGATTAAATCCATTAACCCCTGCATCTGGACCAGGGTCTGGATCCCGGTTGTTTTGTCAATGAATTCATCAACTCTTGTTTGTACTTTTTGATACAATGCTTCATCTGCATCCTGATATTTATCGCCCAATATTGCTTTCCTCATCATGGGGGCCATAATCAATTCCCAGCCTTCGCGGAGGGTAGAGATTGTCCCGTCGTGGTCAAATATGGCATGTTTGATGTGAAGCTTATTCTCCCATTTGTTGACGATTTCAATTTCGGTATTCGACAGATAATTGGCATGTCGTTTATCTTCAGCTAATTCTGCAGCAAAAATATAATCAGGATCCTGCCCTATTCCGAGTATTTCTACCGGAGTTGCGGTCCCTGTCTGAAATAGTTTCTGAACAGTAACACCGGCAACAAAAGATCCTATTTGTGCAGCAATCTCCATGTCATATCCTGCCGCCAATGTTGATGCCGCTCCTGCCAGATAACTATCGCCGGCTCCAACGGTATCCACTTTCGATAGGATCATCAGTCCGGGTATTTCTGAAATACCTTTCTCATCTATAGTCAGAGACCCTTTGCTGCCTCTGGTGATAAAAAGCGGTTTTTGGTAGCGTTTATATAATTCTTTGGCAGATGACACAATTTCAGAATAGAATACCGGTTCATCCGGTTTTTTGTTAAGCCCGCACAACCTGGCAGCTTCTGTATCATTCATCTTGCGGATAGTCCCCTGGTAATAGTCATTAAAATTGCGGCTATCGACGATAAAGGTTTTTTCCGGAAATCGCGTTATCACTTCCACCAGCCTCTTCTTAAAGAATTCGGTATGAATACCGGAAGGTACTTGTTGATTGATGATGACGATATCTACTTCAGGAATTTCCCGTATCAGATTACCAATCAAACGATCAGCAGTCTCTTTTGACAAATGATTGTAATTCCCAAAGTCGACCCGGTTCAACTCTTTGTCCTCGATATACGGTTTAGCATAAGTATGGGTGTACCACTCCTCTTCCTGAATCAGCAGATTTCTTGGTTGAATACCTGTCTCTTTCATGATCCTGACCATTTCTGCTCCGAATGGATCAGTACCGACCACCCCAAAAGCGCGAATATCTTTGATCCCCATAGCAGCGAGATTATTGGCAACATTGCCTGCCCCTCCAAGAGAGTAATGCTGTTGTGAGACAGGTCGGGTGGCCTGGTTGGTCTCTACCGAAATTTCACTCATGGCTTCATCGATGAACCAATAGGCATCGAGACAAAAATCGCCAACCACGGCAATCTTTACAGAACTTATATCATTCAGAATTTTTTGCAGTTGTTCCTTCTTCATAGGGGTATGGTTGAAATATTTTGATTTATTATCTGTCTGTCTATTTAAGCGGCTTAGGAAACATGTAAATAGCAGCGTCACCAGGATCCAGCTCTATGGAACTTTCATAAGCACTAGCCGGTACGATTGTTCCATCTTTTAATACTTTTTTTACCGATTCATCCCCATAAACAGTTAAATTAATGCTACTTAGAAAATCCTTATTTACAACTACAAGAAAGGAAGTTTCACCCTTTTCCAACAGCGATACCAAGGCAGGTGCACCACCGGTGTCTAAAACTTTAATTGCATCAGGAAGCGTGGTCAGGCGAACTGTTCCACCAGGAATCATCCCTTTTCCTGTATGCCTTACCCACACCACTTTTGATCCCAGGAAAACACCCGACAGGTTTTTTATTTCCTCACTCATGAGCTTGACCCTATCATAAACTACGCTTCTTTTTCCTGCTGCACTAATGGGAGCCCCTCGTTGATCTTCGCTTGACGGTGAAGTAACAGAGGTCGCCGACCAGTAGGTAAAATACTGTATTCCCTGCGCACCATAAGCCAAATCGCTATATACCTGCAGTCGCATCGAAGCAAGAGTTTGAGGCGTAAGATGTCCATCATCATAGTTAGTGGTGAGTGCAAATGCCCAAAAAGGTTTTCCTGCTTTTTTTGCCTCATCGGAAAATTGCTCCAAATTTTCGTACCATGTTTTAGAAAGACGGTCTTTGAGAACCGGATAGTAGTCAAAAGATAAAAACTGTAAAGGTATTTGCCTGGCACACTCGCTCACGTATTCTCTGTAGTTTTTCGTTCCGAGTACAGCAGAATCCGCAAAATTAGGAAACAAATTCACGTAGCAAAAATGTTTATTATCAACAGATTGGATTCGCCTTCCCCAATTCCCCAGCTCAGGAAATATAACCATACTTGGCTCATCAATAAGATGGTAACCTGCAACCGCAGGATGATTCATAAAACGTCTGACTGTTTTCTCGGGATCCGATTTTAATTCGGGGCAAGAAACAATCATCTTGATACCCACTTTTGATGCAATATCCAGGGCCTTTTGCATTGCATCGGCATTGGGGAATCCGCTAAACTGGTGGGTTATTCCGGCATCCTTCATCTCCTGGTAACGTGTAACCGTGGTTTCACTTGCAGGAATGCCATACCATGCCAGTATCGGAATCTGCCCATTAGATTCTAATTTATCCTGAGACTTTACAGATCCCATGAAAAAAAACAAAAGCAGGGTTAGTAAAAAATATTTTTTCATATTTATGCCTGTAAAATTTAAGTTTGTATATACTTATTGCATTTTCTCTAAGTATCTTTTTTGCAATATCCACAGCCTCTTCTTCAGTCAAATATCCATTTTTCACCATTCGTGTTAGCGTCTCTTCTACAGTCTCCCTTGCCAAAACAGATGCTCCATAGGCACCCTCAACAGTTTGATTGTCGCCACCAAAAGCCATGATTTTATTGGCCGGTACGGTTTCAATAAACTCCTGCAAGTATCGCTTTGTATATGATGGTGAGATAAGAGCAGACCATGCCATGTCAATATACACGTTGGGGAAATTTTTGGCTAGTGTTGACATTTCTCCTCCATAGGGATAACCAGAATGAAGCAAACAGAATTTTACGCCTGGGAATTTGAAAAATGTTTTTACCAAGCCCGTAGGATTAGAGTTTGTAATATCGTTACCACTACCCGTTTGCAGTCCTGTATGAATCTGAACTGGCAGCTTATACTTGTTGCAAAGACTCAAAATTTTAAAAAAAACGAAATCTTGTAATGGTTTAGCCTCCTCAAAAGAAAAGTTGTGCCCCGGACTTGCCTTCATTTTCTCAAATACTGCATTCGCTGTTTCCCGAGGCACATCATCAAATTTTAATGTCCGATAGTAAGCTACCCCAAACTTCGCTCCTTGAATACCCTTTTTTACATCCTGCTCAAACACACTATCTATAAGCGATTCAAATTCCTGAAGAGAGGCAAAGTCTTTGCTGTAATCGCTCAACCTTGATTTCATCTTATCATAACCGAAAAAACTGCAATACTTATCGTAAACAAAAAGACTTTTGAAATTGCACTCACCCTCGCTCTCAACATCTCTGGGATGTACGGAGTTGTATTCCATGATCAGGCAGGCATCTATCTTTGCTATTTTCTTCAAAATATTTTCGTAGTATCCTTTATGGTGATCTGCCTGGATACGTTTTGAAAGCTCCTGGTAAGTATGCTCATTTAAGTCATCAATGCCACACAGATCTTTGGCAGCACCTGCAAGCGCATCCTTTTCGCTCATCAAATGCTCATGGGTATCAATTAATCTGATGGCGAAAACTACATCATGAATTCTTTGCTCAAAACCCGTTTTCGGCAAAGAACGTGTCTGAACCTGTGCGCTTAAAACCTGTACTAAAGAAACACATAGAATAGATGAATAAATTATAAGCCGATTCATTAAAATTTATTTTTTCATTGAATAAACTCCCGCACCAACTAAATAAATCATAGCAGCTAACAAAACCAAAAAACTGGCTCTAACCCCGGCACCTGTGCTGACCAACCCCATTAACGGTGGTAAAAATGCTCCTCCGGAAACAGCCATGATCATCAACCCGGAAATTTCATTGGAGCGATCAGGCATTTTTTCAAGTGCAATGGAAAAGATCAGAGGGAATAGGTTAGCTGAACCGAGCCCTACCATGAAAATGGCGATCTGAGCCACCAATACCGACGGCGCCAGCAACATGCCGCCAAGGCTTATCAACGCCACAATGGCAGTTAAAAGTAAAAACCGCCGTGCAGATATCCAGTTTAAAATGATAGCACCCGAAAACCGGCCAATCATTAAAGCAGTAAAATAGAGACTGATCCCCAATGATGCACTCTCGAGAGTAAGACCATATTGATTTTGCAGAAAGTTAGCAATATTAGAGTTCATACCTACATCGGCTCCAACCAGCATAAAGATACCCAACGCCATCACCACAATAAATTTATTTTTCAACAGGCTGAAACAGCTTTTAAACGTAGCTGCCCCGTGAGTGGATTTTGTTTCTTCAATCTGGGTAAAATATAGCCAGGTTACCGCTAATACTGAGGTTAATGCATAAACGGCAAAAACCAGTTTCCAATTGCCAAAATAAGTTGCCATGAATGCTGTAATGGCAGGACCCAGCAAGGAAACAATTGCTTTAATAAACTGCGAAAGACTCATATAGCTGGAATACTTTTCGCGTGGTGCCACATCGTGCAGCAATGGATTGGCTGACACCTGAACAATGGTGTTCCCGATCCCCAGAACAATAAATGCAGCCAGCATTACCGGGAATGAATAATGTATAAACGGGATAACCATTCCCACTCCGGTCAATAGCATCCCGATGTTAAGCATTCGTCTCTTGCCGAACCGGTCCTGTAAAATGCCGGAAGGGACAGACAAAAGAAAAAACCAAACCAGCGCCATGGATGGAATCAGCTGAGCAAGATTATCCGGCAGATTAAAATCTTTTTTAATAAAGCCGGTTGCAACACCAACAATATCGACAAATCCCATTACGATGAACGACATAAAAACGGGCAGCGTTTTTTTAAATCCGATTTTTGAATTATTCACGATTTTGATTTTTAATAAATAACTAAATTGATTAATAAAAATCTGGCAAAAACGATATAAATCGACCTACTCCTCCAGGAGATTGACCTCTTTGATCGTACCGGTATTTTGTTTTATACGGAGCGTCTTAATTTCGCAGGGTCGGAAACTGCCGGTCCATTTCCGATCGGCAAACCGCAAATCAATGGTTGCAGCAGCCGCTAGTCCGGATGTCTCTACGCACCGAATAATAATGTCTTCTCCGTTTTCGGACTGTTTTATCGCAGAAACAACCACGTTTTGTGCATCAACAGCGAGGAAAGAACCGGATTTCGGCATCATTCCGCCATGTATTCCCTGATAAATAGCGACTAAAGGAACCATGAATTCCTCAGCGATCCTCACAATGTTACTCTTCTTCCAGGTGTCAGAATGCGGGACGAGTAGCATCCGAAATGTTTGTATCCCCTGATCCATCCAGAGATGTTCTGCCTTCATATCGAGAACCTTCGGGTTGTGATGGGCATAGACCGCAGAGCGTGCGATCGAGATTCGCATATCATTTCCTTTAACATTGTAACCATATTTGGCATCATTGATAACCGTTAGCCCATGAGTGCTCCCGTTAAATTTTCCACTCAGATCAATCCATCTCTGACCTGGATCTTCATCACCATTTGTAGCACGTTCAATATATCCGTAAGGGGTTTCATAGGTTGCTGTTGGTGATTCAACGTCAACAGGGAAAGAGAACTTAAGCATCTTAAGATGCTCGTGCCAGTCGAGAGTGACCTTTGCCTCCAGGTTCCGCGAACCGGTGTAAAGTGTCCAGTCAACCGTGAGTATAGAAGCACCATAGGTGGATGTTATCCGCATAGTTGCCCGTAATGGACCATTTTCAAGTACTTTGATGGCTGCATTTTCAAAAGCCCCTATCTCATTCGAGAAGGTCTTAATATCATGGCTCCATGTATCGCTTGGATCATCTATGATAACTGCCCGGCATCCACTTTCGCCTCCGGAAAACAATTCCTTCCCTGATACTTTGTCGAATATGCCTAATGATCCATTTGTTGAAAAATGTATCCTGAGGTATTCATTTTCCAGTTTGTTTTCTTGAGCAAAGGCAACATCCTGAATCTTGAGTGTATCCCCATCCATCAGACGTATCTGGCGGTATCCCATTGGCGGAATCATTGCATTAACGATCAACTTTTTACGACTGCCTGCCTCCGTTGAGCCGGCAGTCCATTGATGTAGCAGCGAATTTCCCAGTTCATCTTCAACCCGGGAAGATTTATGCGAAGTACCCCAGTTAAAATCATATTCAACATTTCCACGAACTTCCCAGGCATGTGGATTGAAGACCAATACATACTGGGAGGCAGGATCCTCCGCAGGAACTTGCCATTCGAGTTTCTGAACAGCCAGATAAGTTGCATGGTGGGCGATGTCAAGCGCATACCCGTATCCTTCACGGGCAACCTGGGAATGTTCGTATAATGAAGTCCCGGCCAAACTATCGTGAAACTGAAGGAACAGTACCCGTTGCCAGGCAGAGGTCAATTCTCTTTTCGGATATTTGGCACCCCATGCTAAAGATCCGACAGCCGCTACTTTTTCAGCGGTGACCAGGGCTGCTTCCGACTGCCGATTCCCTTTTTTAATTTCTGATTCGGCTGTATAACAACCCACTGCATGATGCTGCAGGTCATCTTTTACAACCGGAAGGTTTATATTCTTCTCCTCACGAACTTCCTTAAAGTAGCGTTCAGTGGTGCTGAAAAAAACTGTCGGAGCTCCCTTTTCAACCTTTAATTCTTCAATAGAACGGATATTTTCCTTTGTGGCACCACCTCCATGGTCTCCCGCACCATAGTAAGCCATAAAACTCTTCATCGGCTCATCCTTGAATTGAGTTAGAACCTGCTCCACACGATTCTTTACCGATCCGCTATCGTTATAACTTAACGGGATGCGATAAGTCAGAACGCGCGTTCCATCTGCGCCCTCCCACCAGAAGAGATTGGCAGGCAGCATTTTTTCTTTTGGTGCCGGGCGCATAAAAATATAATTCTCCATCCCTTGCGATTTGATAATCTGGGGCAGGGTACTGGTGTGGCCAAAAGAGTCGGGGTTAAATGCAACTGTGGCACGATGGCCCAGAATTCGCTGAAAGGTTAACTGACCATATAAACCCTGTCGCACCATAGATTCACCGCTGGGGATATTCATATCGGGTTCCACCCACCATCCTCCAACTATATTCCATCGACCTTCATCCACGCGTTTTCTGATTTCTGCCATCATATTAGGATCGTTTTCGGCAACCCATTGGTAAAATTGTGCAGAACTGGCTGTAAAACAAAAGTCCGGTGTTTCGTTCATCCGGTCAAGAGCCGACCTGAATGTGCTATGAACAACGGAGATTCCTTCGGTCCAGGGCCACAGCCATACCGGGTCAATATGAGCCTGCCCGATCATGTGAAATCTGTATTTTGAAGCATCCGCCGACCATGATGCTGCTGCTTGCATATCATTTGCGAGGAGTGTTGTTACCGGCCCAAGCGCGATAACCGCTGTACCGGTGGCAGTAAGACTGATGAAACTTCTGCGTGAAATGCGACTCTTCTCCTTTGAATTGTTTTTGTTCTTCATGGTAATTTTCTAAAAAAATGATTTTCAACCATCAGGCAAAGTGTATGATATACAGGTAAATGTAATTCCTGAACAAATGCAGTACGTCTGCCGGTTACATTGATCAGAATGTCGCAAAAAGTTTTCATTTTTCCACCGGTTTCCCCGGTTAATCCAATAACCGCCATTCCTTTTGCTTTCGCTGTTATAATAGCATCCACAACGTTTTGAGCATTTCCAGAGGTACTGATCCCGATCAAAACATCTCCATCGGTACCGTACCCAATTACCTGTTGGGCGAAAATAAGATCAGCATCCGTATCGTTTGCAACAGCAGTTATCAGGGCAATGTGAGCGGTAAGCGAAATGGCAGGCAAAGCCTGCTGAAGTTTTCCGGCCAGATATATTCCCCTTTCTCCTCCAAGGTCAGACAACTGGTTTTTCAAAGATTCTCCGATCGGACGCTTATCTTCGAAACCTTTCATTAATTCACCAACAATGTGGTCGGAATCGGAACCACTTCCGCCATTACCGCACACTAACACCTTACGGCCTTGTTGATAGCACTTTATCAGGCAATCAGCCGCCTTTTGTATTTCATCTTTAACCGACACAAGTTGTGGGTATCTCCTAATTAAATCCTCTAAAAAAATGTTGTTATCCACCTTTTAACGATTTAAAATTTATCCTCATAAATGGCTACACACAAAGCGGCATAATCGCCGATCGAATCACCCAGTTCTGCTGGTATTATTCTGCATACCTCAAGGGCCGAAGGAATGGCTTCTCTTTGCAGAATTTTGTCTACAAGCGGTTTAAAAAGCATTTCATTGCGTGCATAAATGCTCCCGATGACAATACATTCAGGATTCAGGATGTCAATCAAAATTGCCAGCCCCTGACCAAGATATTCTGCTGAAATCCCGATTATCTCATTGGCAACCGGATCGCCGGCCTGTGCAGCCAGTGCCACCATTTTCGTGTCAATTTCACTGATCATCTCCGGTGAAGGACAGAAACCAACGGTCTGATTATTTGTCAGTCTTTCGGATACCATCGATTTTGCCAGTTGGGCAATTCCCCCGCCACTGCAAAATCCCTCGAATGAACCGGCTTTTCCAAAACCAATCGGACCCGTTTTTTCCAGCCGCATATGTCCGACTTCCCCTCCTAAATCATTGGTTCCACTGTATAACTTTCCGTTTAAAATCAGGCCTGAACCCATTCCGGTACCGAAAGTCAGAAAAATCATGTTGGAGGTTCCTTTCCCTGCTCCCATCAACCATTCAGCCAAGGCGCAAGCATTTGCATCGTTCTGAATTACGGTTTCTACTCCGAAATCATCACTGAATATTTTGGTAATGGGCACATTATCCCATCCGGGTAAATTCGGGGGTGAATAAATAATACCTTTTTTTGAATCCAACGGCCCCCCGCAGCTTATTCCTATTCGTTTTAAATGGTAACCGGTAAAATCAGCCAGTATTGATCTAATATGGTTTTTGAATTCAGATAGGATCACTTGATAGCTGCGCTCTGTCCGGGTATCAAAAACTATTTTTCTCTTAATTGAAAAAGCAGCATCTCCGGCTACCACACTGCATTTGGTTCCGCCAATATCCAGTCCTAAATAGAGCTCCCCCAGAGTTTGATTATTATCAGCCATATAAGTTCGTTAAATTAATTACTAAATCGATTTAGCTAAGATAAAAATAACTTTATTTCTGAAACAAAATCATGGCCGGGACATCCTGTTTTTCAACACCGGGGCCAGAATATTGCACGCGGAGATACAATCCTCCACCTGCCTGAAAGTAATCCAGCCTGATCGGATGAACCCCTTTCGTTAAGGCTATTCTGCCACTCTTTTCAATATCGGCTCCATGCGGGCCATCATGATCAATGACTAGTTTATTATTGATAAATAACCGGGTTCCATCATTCGATCGGATGTTGAATTCATAGATCCCGTCATTGTTAATTTGGATCATACCACCAAATGACAATGCAAACTCATCCTTGGTTGGAATGATCTTGTCCAAGCCAAACTCATAAACCGTACCGGACTTAACTACCGGGAGTTTTGAAAAATCGGGAATTTTTTTCCAGATACCTTCATAATATTTATAGGTTAAACCGTTGACTTCCGGGTTGATAAAACCGATATAATTGACTTTTGTGAAGCTGGGTTCATAACCATTTGAAAAAACTTTTGCTCTAATTATGGTTGGTTTTAATACGTAAAACGGGTTCTTAAATAACGCCGAAGTGCTGTCTGGTTCTGAATTGTCGTCAGTATAATAAATCCGGGCTTCAGCCACATCCGAAGTGATATTGACCCTTACGGAGTCATGTAACAGAGACACTGTATCACCTGGATGAATGATCGGATTGGAAAGGATTGTGTTTTTCAGCCCGGTTTTCGATTCTTTCGATAAAAACTGATATTCTCCTGATTCAACCTCGTAAACGGCATATTTACCCTGGTTTTCGAGATACTTTATATTCGGGTTTTTAGAAATGGATTTGCCGCTTTCTGTAACTTTTTTCTTATCACTTGCCAGAACATAAACCTTTGCGAAAGTATTGGCAGGAATAGTAAC
>QYQM01000020.1 GCA_007280905.1 Porphyromonadaceae bacterium
AATGAAATCTGGGAAAATAGGTTTTTGCCTTTCCGGAATCGAACCTGGACGAAAATAAACGAATGCTTGGGTTGCGACCAATACCGCTATTGTGAAGGTAACGGGATACATTGGTGGGACTATGAAGGGCAGAAGATGTATGGGCGTAACTTTCAAAAGGTTCAGAGCAGCGTCAAGGGGTCCCGGCCTTCGCCGGGATGACACTTCTCCGAGGAGAATTGTTTTCCGCGTCACGTGTCACGAATCTTCCGTCACTTGCCACTCTCTTGGCCTGCGTGTTTGTATTTGAAAACCATCAGAAAAACAACGCCTAGAACCATGGCATATCCTGAGAAAACGAACCAGATGTTTTGCCAATCCTTAACTCCGTTACTGGTAAAATGGTCGACCACCCATCCGCTGCCTGTTCCCCCGATAAAGGCCCCTAAGCCATTGGTCATGATCATAAACAACCCTTGAGCGCTGGCCCGGATTTTGGGATCGGCTTCGGTTTCCACAAACAGGGAGCCCGAAATGTTGAAGAAATCGAAAGCCATACCGTAGATAATCATCGACAGGACAAGGAGTACCAATCCGCCACCGGGATTGCCAAGGCCAAACAGGCCAAATCGCAATACCCATCCGAAAATACTTAAAAGCATAACCTTTTTGATTCCAAAACGGCGTAAAAAGAAGGGAATCGACAGGATGAACAGTGTTTCGGATATCTGAGAAACCGACATTAAAACGCCTGGGTGAGTCACTGCAAAGGAATCTGCATAATTCTGAATCGATTTAAATTCCTGCAGAAACTGTCCGCCAAAAGTATTGGTAATCTGTAACGCAGCTCCCAGAAGCATAGCGAAAATAAAGAAGATGGCCATTTTAGGCTGCTTAAACAGCACGAAAGCATCGAGTCCGAAGACTGATATCCATGAGCCATCCCTTTGTGCCTTAGCTGGCGGACAAGCCGGCATGGTAAAAGCGTAAATAGCTAAACACATGGCAGATATCGAACTGATGTATAATTGCACCGGACTTTGTGACCAGCCAAACAGGTCAACCACCCACATCGCGCAGATAAATCCGATCGTTCCCCAAACCCGGATTGGCGGAAAGGTTTTAACCACATCAAATCCTTTTTGACCAAGCACACTATAGGACACGGTATTATTCAGCGCAATAGTCGGCATATAAGCCATGGCATTGAACAGCATAATCCAGTACATCAAAGTGGGATCAGTAGCTGTTGATGCCCAAAACAGCAAAACTGCCCCTATAATATGGCACATTCCCAATACCCGCTCGGCATTCACCCATCTGTCGGCGACAATCCCCAGCAGCCCTGGCATAAACAGGGAGGCAATTCCCATAGTGGCATAAATTCCGCCAATCTGGCCTCCTGTAAAATGAAGGGAGATACCCAGATAGCCTCCCAATGAAATCAACCAGGAACCCCATACAAAAAACTGCAGGAAATTCATCACTACCAGACGATTCTTGATTCCCATATCACTTTTGATTATTATTTACAGGGTGCTAAAACTAATCAAAAAACCGATAATCCATAATCAAGAATAGTTTCAGGGTTTCAGGATGATTTTGAACCATTCCAAAGCTTTTAAACAAAACCGGTAATCCCATCCCACAATCCTTGTAAGCCGTTTTGCATAATAAAATTGAACAGTTTTACAATTAAGGGAAACAGTAATACTATTTGCAGAGTTACACTACCTTTAATCAAAATTATACGGTTAGCTTTGGAAGATGAAAATAGGATTTGACTCAAAGAGGCTCTTTTGCAATTTTACCGGATTAGGAAATTATAGTCGCACTTTATTAAATAATGTCGTCGAATTTTATCCTGTTAACGATTATTATTTATATACCACAAAAATTAATAAAACACCGGAAACCAATCAATTTTTTAATTGGTCCAGATACAATGTTAATGTACCGTCAACATTTTTTAAGGCCTTTTGGAGAACCTATTCAATTAAAAAACAATTAAAATCCGACAAGATTCAATTATATCACGGATTAAGCAATGAAATTCCGATAAATATCCATAAAACACCAATTAAAAGCGTAGTAACCATACACGATTTAATTTTTAAAATCCTTCCTGAAACTTATTCAGCGGTTGACCGGAAAGTCTATGATATAAAGTTTAAATATGCCTGCGATCATGCAGATAGAATTATTTCCCTCAGTGAAAATACGAAAAAAGATATTGTCAGATTCTACCATATCAAACCCAAAAAAATAGAAGTTATTTATCAGGCTTGTAATCCAATATATTATCATTCAAAAAATCAGAAAAAAAATGATTTAATTCTTCAACTTTATAATATTCCTCCCGAATATTTACTCTCGGTTGGAAGCGTTGAACCGCGAAAAAATCTCAAAAGAATAATTGAATCGTTCCGGTATTTAAAGCGGGATTTGCACCTACCGTTAGTTGTCATCGGCAAGGGAGGGATATATAAGCAGCAAGCAGAGCAGATGGTGAGAAAAGCGGGACTGGAGAAATTAGTTATCTGGATCGACAGCCTGGCCAATAATGAACATCTTCAGTCTATTTATCAAAATTCAAAAGCACTTATCTATCCTTCTCTATATGAAGGCTTTGGATTACCGGTAGCCGAAGCACTACTAAGCAAAACCCCTGTTGTAACTTCTGATAGGTCTTCACTGAAAGAGGCTGGCGGTCCGGGATCACTTTACATTGATCCGGAAAGTCCGGAGCAAATAGCCGCGGCCATTGAAAAAGTGCTGACCAACTCTGCATTCAGGCAGAATATGATTGATTTAGGGTATTTATATGCGCACCAGAATTTTGCTGCAGAAATTGTAACGAAACAAATCATGAATTGCTATCAAAAAACGCTGGAAGGGAATTAATCAAGGAATTACAGGATAATAAAATGCCAGGTATTCATTATATTATCGGTACAATTTTCGCCCTGTTAGCCGGAGTATCTACCTATATCGGTCTTGCTATTGAAAAAAAAGCAGTAAATAAAATCACGGTTGAAAACCGGAGTAAAGGCTTTTTAAAAACACTTCTTAAAAGTCGTTTGTGGGTTCTTGGTATATTTATCCATATCGGGCTGGGAACCGTTTTTTTTGTCATTGCCCAATTCATGATTGGACCGGCATTAGTGCCGGGTATAATGATCAGCGGGTTGGTGGTCCTTATTATAGCCGCTTCCAAAATTGCGGGTGAAAAATTTACCCTGATTGACATCGCCGGAATTTTAATGCTTGTAATCGGCGCAATTTTTATTGCAGCCAGCCAGCTTGTTATCGACAGTTCGAAAATTAATCTTGCTGATAAAAAAATAATATTTCACATTTTTTCATTTTCATTTTTGATACTCGGATTATGGTTGCTGAGCAATCTAATTTCTTCGAAAAACATTAAATACAAAGCCCTGTTCAAAGGACTCGCTGCGGGATTTCCCTATTGTATCGGCAATTTCTGGATTACCGTTTTTTATGCATCAATGATGCCGGTATTCAAAGGTAATTCCAGTTCAATTTTAGTGTTCTTTTTGATTATTTCGATCGTCATACTGATTGTTTCAAACATATTCGGAATCACAGAAATACAATCTGCACTCAAATGCGGAGAAGTCGGTTATGTAATACCAATCCAGCAAATACCTGTTCAGATAACACCAATCTTGTATTTTTACTATGTTTTTATGCTTAAAACGCCCGGTAATAATTCATTAATCTGGATACTCTGCGGTATGTCATTAATTATCATTGGTGGTTTTATGCTCGGCAAAAAGCAGCAGGCGCTAACGTAACATCCGGGCAGAGACGTAATTATTAGGACGCAATTATGCGTCCCTACATTCCGCCGATCTGCATTTCTTTGACCCGGAAAGTTGGAGCAGCCATTCCCCTGTTCATATCCAGATCATTTCCCATCATATCGATATCATTAAGGATATTTAAGGCATTGCCCGCGATGGTAACTCCCTGTACGGGATGTTTGATCTCTCCGTTCTCGATCCAGAACCCGGTAGCTCCTCCGCTAAAGTTTCCGGTTACAGGATCAATCCCGTAACCAGTGACCTCTTTGAGCAATAAACCCTTGTCTGTGGATTTGATAATCTCTGCAGGCGTATTGGTACCGGCTTCAATGTACAAATTGTGCGTCCCGATGCCCGGTAAACTCGTGAATCCACCGCGGGATGCATTGCCAGTGCTGGTTGTTCCGGCCCGGTGAGCCACAATCGTATTATAAATAAATCCCCTGACCACTCCTTTTTCGACCAGCACCCGTTTCCGGGTTGGAACACCTTCCCCGTCAAACGGAGCACTGCCCATTCCTTTGGCGCGGGTTCCATCATCGATAATCGTTAGTAACGGGGAGGCAAATGGTTTATCCAGATAATCTTTTAAAAAGCTGGCTCCCTGGGTAACCCTTTCTCCGTTCAATGCACCCAGAATTCCGCCGATCAATGAACGGGCAACATCCGGGTCAAAAATAACCGCAGCCCGCTGTGTTGGGATCATTACCGGATCGAGCAGCTCCCAGGCTTTCTTCGCAGCTTTCGAAGCAATTTCTTCCAATGGAAGTAAATCAGCGAAATATCGTCTGGAGCAAGACTCATCACCGGTGTTCTTTTGTTCATCCTTCTCGGCAACCACGCTAACGCCTATATTACAACTTGTTGATTTGAAATTTTTCGATAAACCGTTTGAATTTGCAATAAAGACCTCGCCCTCCCCTTCTCCATATCCGGCACCAGAACTTTTAGTGATACGGGGGTCCTTCATGGCCAATTTCTCAAGATTGATAGCCATCTGTATCTTCTTGTCCATCGGTATTTTAATAATTTCCGGATCATACAACTCGTCCACTTGAGTATACCCTTTATCATTGGGCAACAGATTGTTGCTATCCGGTGTAGTCAGTTTGGCAAATTCAATTGCCCTCTTTAGTGTGTCCTCCAGAGCATTGTTGCTCAGGTCATTGCAATGACTGAACCCCATTTTACCCTCCACAATAACACGAAAACCGACGCCTGCCGAAGAGGCCTCCTCAATGGTTTCAACTTCCCCGTCGCGCACCTGGATGGATAGGTTCCGGCCAGTTTCGAGGTATACCTCGGCTGCATTTGCACCAAACTGTTTTGCCTTCGAAACCAGTGATTCTGTAAGTTTTATATAGTTCATAATGCTTCTTTCAATCGTAAACCGTGAATAATTAAGCTCTAGATCCGCCAACATTAATCCCGCGAATCCTAACTGTTGGCATTCCTGCATCAACCTCGGCATTTTGCCCTTTTCCGCAGATCCCGGGGCCAAAATCAAGGTCGTTGCCCACAGCATCAACATTTGAGATCACGTCCAGACAGGAACCAATGAGCGTTGCGCCTTTGATGGGCACTGTTTTCTTTCCTTTTTCGATGAGATAAGCTTCGCGGCAGGTGAAGTTAAATACGCCGGTCACCGGATTAACACTGCCGCCGCTAAGGCTCTGAACATAGATGCCTTTTTTGGTAGATGACAGGATATCGGCCGGATTGCTACTGCCATTTGCAATAAATGTATTGGTCATCCTGGGGATCGGAATATACTGGAAAGATTCCCTCCGCCCGTTGCCGGTACGTTCCATGCTAAGTTGTTTGGCACTGAGGATATCGCTCATATATCCTTTGAGAATACCTTTCTCAATCAGCACGTTACGTTTGGTTTGCGTTCCTTCGTCATCGAAATTAATCGTACCGCGGGCATTCGGGATCGATCCATCGTCCACCATGGTGAAGACTTCGGATGCCACTTTCTGACCGACCTTTCCTGTGAAAGCGCCGATCTTTTTGGCGATATTGTCGGCTTCCAAAGGATGGCCCACTGCTTCATGAACCAGTACACCTCCCCATCCGTTCTGCATCACCACATCCATCATTCCGGCAGGAGCATCCTGTGCATCGAGCATAGCAATTGCCTCACGTGCTGCACGTTTAGCGACCATCTCAGGCGTGAATTGATCAAACATTTCGAAGCCCATGTGTTTACTCAGGCGCTCCCTCGACAGGTGACGGGCTTTTCCGTCATCGCTCATGGTTTGTACGATGAAGAACATCATGGGCAATTCATCTTTCAGATAAACGCCTTCGCTGTTGGCAATTACGCGTCCCCGAACTTCATCGTAATAATTGACCAGGGCCATTTTGATCCGCTTATCATAATCCATGGCGGCTTGATCGGCGCGTTTCATGATATCGATTCGCTTTTCATCAGCGATACCTCCAAGCGGTTGCTGCACCGTAATGAATGATTGTCTGTTGGTTTCAGAAATACTCACCGGATTGGCCATTCTGGCATTTAAGGCAACAAACGAGGCAACTTCAGCAGCCCTCAGAAGTTTCTCTTCAGTGATCTCCTCGGTATAGGCATATCCTGTTTTATTCCCGGATATCACCCGTACGCCGGCCCCCTGACTGATCCCGTATAATCCGCTTTTGAATTTGGATTCCTCCATCACGATCTGGCGGGAGACACGGTTTTCGATATATACATCGGCAAAATCGCCACCCTTTTCGAGAGCCTTGGCGATCACTTTGTTTAGGATCGATTGATCGATGGCGAAACCCGGAGCAGTTGAATTTCCGGTTGAGCATGACGACAGGAACTGGGTCATGAGGGGCGATGAGGCCGCCAGGACCAATCCGCCTTTTAAGCTCATTTCCAGAAATTTGCGGCGCGGTATGTCGCGCACGAAGTAATGGGTTGTCATGGTTGCTTACTGTTAAAATTAAGAAGTCCCCGCCTGCTGGCATTCATACAGCGTGACGGGGTCCCGCCTTCGCCGGGATGACAATTGCTTTTGGGTGATAAAGTTAAAAAGAAATCGTGAAACGTGACGCGGAAGAGTGACAAGTGACAAGTGACCAGTGACAACCCACCTGTTAGTTACATCAGATGTTAAAATCAACCGGTATTTTCCATTTGGCAACTTGATTTGCATCTATATTTTCAAAATACAATTGTATGTCAGTACCAAAGGAATATTCTGATTTTATCGGATCGGTCAAGGACCGGATCTGGTCGGCTCAGTATGAGGCTTTGAAAGTGGTGAACAAGGAATTGGTTGGGCTTTATTGGGATATAGGGAAAATGATCAGCGAGAAGCAGAAGGAGCTGGGATGGGGGAAATCTGTTGTTAGGAATATCTCCAATGATCTGCAAGATGAATTTCCAGGTAAGTCGGGATTCTCTGCCCGGAATATATGGCTGATGGTGCGCTTATACACAGAATATAAGGACGATATAAAAGTGCAACCATTGGTTGCACAAATTGGATGGGCGCATAACCTCATAATTTTTTCGAAATGCCAGTCCACGGATGAGCGCAGTTTTTATATTATTTCTTCGAGGAAGTTTGGTTGGTCAAAGAGGGTTTTAGAGCACCAAATAGACAACAAGACCTACGAAAAGTACCTGCTTAATCAAACCAATTTTGATGAACTCACACCTGAGAAATTTCAACATCAAAGGAACCTGGCTATCAAGGAACATTACACTTTTGATTTCCTGGAACTTGCTGACAAACATTCAGAACGGGAGCTGGAGGAGGCCCTAATCCGGAATATGCAAAAATTTCTTTTGGAACTGGGAGGGGATTACAGTTTTATGGGATGTCAATATCGAATCAGTCTGGGTGATGAAGAGTTTTTTATTGATCTGCTCCTGTATCATCGCAGCCTGCAAAGCTTGGTGGCCATTGAGCTTAAAACCGGTACCTTCAAACCGGAATATAAAGGAAAAATGGAGTTCTACTTAAATGTTTTAAACGACTTCCATAAAAAATCCCATGAAAATGATGCCATCGGCATTATCATCTGTAAAAGCAAAAACCGGCTGGTGGTGGAGTACTCATTAAAGAAATCCGCTACTCCCATTGGTATAGCCAGTTATAGCACCAGCCCGGAACTTCCGGACTATTATGAGAAAGCCCTTCCTTCGGTTGAGCAGATTGAGCGGGGGTTGGTACATGGGCAATGGGGTGACATTGATATTGTGAAACGTGATGCGGAGGAGTGACGACCTCCCCCTTCCCCCTCCTTAGGAAAGTCGGGGGTAAGAGAGCTGCAGGATACGGGCACTGAGCGGATTAGTTCCTGAAATTCCCGTGCCCAGGCCCGTTTTATCAGGTCTGATTCGGCTCCAGTCCGGGTTCTTTCGCCAGAATCATATATGACAGGGAATCCGGAAGGCCTGTGATGACAGCATCCAATTGCCGGAAGAATTCCTGTGCCAGGATCTGCATCTCGTTCCGGGTTTGTTTTTCACGCAAAGCCTGGTCGTTCCTGATGCCCCGGAAAGCCAGGAAACCCAGTATCAATCCGGGCAGCACTACTCCCAGGGAATAGTAAAGAATAATCCTTTTTCGTTTAGTTTCGGGATAGGTTCGTTTTACGATTTAAATTTAGGCCATATTGCAGCAAAGATCAAAATTAAACCTCTGAGGATTGTCAAGGCAATTTGCTGAATTGTGAAAATGGTGTGAAAGCCGGGCATAGTCTTGACTGTTCACCAGATAAAAGTAGCCACAGAGCCACTGTTTAACGTAGCTGTAACCGTTCTTCCTTTAAATTTAATGTTGAATGATTGCTCCGCATCAGCATCATTTAAAACGATGAGCACTTTCTTACCTTCCGGAGTTTTGAAGGCTACATTCTGCAATTTGGAAGTTATGGTGGAGCCTATCCTTACAGAACCTGAGGGTACAAACTTTGATGCATGGGCCATGATGTAATAGGATACATTTCGCACAACATAAGAACTAATCGTAACAGCTCCTTCACAGGTGTTGCAACCTCCATCTGTATGAGGGTTGTAAGACGGATCGGATGCCAGGTTCCATTCGAGTACATTTTTGCTCCAGTTCCTGGTTGCCCCAATAATTAAATTCTTTACATGCCAGCGTAAATCCGGGCCAAAATTACCTGGCCCTCCAACATATTGCTCGGTAAAATAAATGTTCTTTTGGGGGTAGGCTTCATGGACCTGGGATAAAGCACTTATATCTCCGGCATACAAATGAAATGCTGAGCCATCAACATATTGACGGGCATCTGCATCATTGAGAACATTGATCGGATACTCCGGATGATCGCAATTATGGTCGTAAAGGATAATTTTATTCGTCAAACCAGCCGATTGAAATGCCGGTCCCAAATTACTTTTTATGAATGCAGCCTGTTCCCCTGACGACATCTCCATGCTAGGGTTGTTATTGGGGTTAAGGGGCTCATTCTGAATGGTTATGGCATCAATGCGTATGCCTTCGGCCTGTATTCCCTGAATATATTTCACCAGGTACCGGGCATAGGCATCATAATATTCCGGCAGCAGTCTGCCTCCTATTGTGCTTTTGTTGGTTTTCATCCAGGCAGGAGCCGACCATGGTGATCCAAGTATTTTAATATCAGGATTTTGCAAAATGACTTGTTTTAAGACAGGAATCAAATCAGCTTTATCGTTGTCGAGACTGAAATGTGTCAGATCATTATCTGTCTGGCCGTCAGGCATATCATCATAGGAAAAAACAGAAGCATTCAGATCGGAGGAACCGATGCTAATCCTTAAGTAACTAATGCCGATGCAGGCGCTGTCAGTTGAGAAAAGTTCTTTAATTAATGCATCGCGGATGGCAGCTGGTAACTTTTTTATGAGCCAGGCGCTGCCGCCGGTCAATGTACAGCCAAAGCCATCAATAGACTGATAGGTAAGTGCGGTGTCAACTTCGATAGAGGGATACTGGTTGGGGGTCGTATTAAAGAGCAATTTCACATCCGGTTTTTCTAATAAAAAGGACTTATCCGCTGTTGTCAGCCAAAAAACAACATCAGTTTTATCCTTTGCACTATTGCCGGTTGTATCTGAAGGATTACCATTATCAGGAACTACCTCATTATTCTTACAGCTAAAAGCGAAATTTAAACCTGCAAGAAGGAACAGGGCTCCAAACAGGTAGATTAAAAGGTTTTTTTTCATAATGATATCGCTTCCTTAACCATTTAACTGATTATCTGCTTCATACAAGTAAAAAGTAATATCGTTCAGTATATCATACTATATATTGCCAGATGAGAAAATTAACCACAATAGACACATTAGGTCACAATAGTATTCTCTTGGTAATGTGGTATAAAGTTAAGTTAACTTTGCTATTCGTACATCTATTGTGAACTATTGTGCCTAATGTGGTAAAAAAACAAAAAAAGCTCCCTGCGTGGGAGCTTTTTTAACGACCAAAACCAGTCTTAGTTTTTTATCAGTTTCTGTGTCTGCAGCCTTTTGCCATCTTTACCCACAAAGGTAATGAAGTACATTCCGCTGCTCAGGGCTGAAGTGTTGATAGTTTGGTTGCCTGTGTTGCTTAAAGTATAAATGCCAACAACCTTTCCAAGCGTTGATGTAATGATTACACTGCGTATTTCTGCAGTTGAGTTGATGTTTAATTCGTTACTAAAGGGGTTGGGATAAATCTGAATTTTTCCTGCCAGTGAAATTTCAGGTACTGAGAGAACAACACCTTGCACACCCCAGGTATAAATTAAGTAGACGTTACCGGCAATATTGTAGGTCCTGTCGCCACCGGGTGCGGGATCACCGTTATTCCAGCTTGCTCCTTTAAAGAATTTGAAAGCAATAAGTCCGTCAGCTAAATGCATGGTTATTTTGTAAATACCATCGCCGTCCGGGTCAAACATTTCATTATTAAGATTGGTCCCGGGTTCCATCCAGGTACCGTGAATCCCTCCGATAGCACCGGAAATAAATACCCGATCTCCCGCAACCACGCCTGCCGGATTCATATCAACAGCGATTATCTGTTCCGGAGGATTCATTGGATTAGGATCGTTGTTCAGGATAATGTCATCGAAATAGATATCGATATCCTCAGTAAGGTTCACCGGATCTGCAAAGTCAGGCATGAATACAATGGTGGGATAAGTACCGGTTTTTGCTGAGAAGTCGAAAACATAATCTGCCCAGGCATTGGTAGTTGTTTGTGCATTGGTTGATGCAACTTCCAGCGTACCTGCTGCACCGGCTTCTATCTTGAATTTAACCGGGCTGATACGTGGTTTCCATGCTTTCACGTGCATGTACTTGTTGGTCGTAACATCAACCTGGGTACCTGAATAAAAACCACCCCAGGGAATACCATTTTGAGCGCGGTGGAATTTGATGACATAGTCGCTCAGGTTCACACCGGATTTGTCGGGATTGGGAACAAGTCTGAAGTTACTCAGGTCTGTTGCACCGCTTGTCATAATATTCAGTGGAATATATTCATAATCTTCCATTACCTGAACAGGTGCGCTTCCCGGGTTCGGATCGTTGTTGATTGTAAGATCATCAAAATAGATTGTGATGTAATCCGTAAGAGTCACAGGATCTTCAAAGTCGGGCATGAAAACGATTTTTGTGTATTCGCCCGTTGCTGCAGGAAATTCAAATACCAGTTCTTCCCAGGCAGCTACAAGGGTCTGGGGGTTAATAGATGCGACTTCGAAATTTGGATTTTCGAACTTAAAATGAACCGGGGTGATTCTTGGTTTCCACACTTTTACGTGCACAAACTTGTTCGTGGTTAAATCAACAGGAGTTGGCAGGGTTGCATAAAAGCCTCCCCAGGGATCGCCCTTTCCGCGCACGAATTTTACCACATTAACACTGGTATTGATTCCACCAGGAAAGGGATTGGGAACAACAGTGAGCGAACCGTTGTCTCCGGCGGCCATCAGGTTCATTTTCAGGCTTTCGAAGTTCTCAATGGTTTGAGCCATTGTCAGACCAGCGAAAGTGAGCATCATCATTAAAACGAGTGTAAATTTCTTCATGTGTAAAAGATTTAAAGTAAATAATTGGTTAACTTCTATAAATATAGTTCATTTTTAAATAGCAACGTAATTTCTTTTGAAAGATTTAAAAAGTTACTGTTCAGCAGTTGATCTTATATTTAGTAACCAGGGTTTTGAGTCAGTTGTGTGTTCTTATCCAGCTCAGCCTGGGGTATTGGCCAGAGTAACTGGTATAGAGCAATTGAATAGCCAAGGTTCACACCATCAACGCCGGTAACATTATTCATTACTTCAATAGCTCTGCCGGTGCGTTTGAGATCGTACCAGCGCACTCCTTCAAAAGCAAGTTCGAGCCTTCTTTCCTTTTCGATGGCAAGGTGCATGTCTGGCTGAGTGCCCGCAGTTGTATTCGGCAGCGAAACACGGGTTCTTATCTGGTTGACCAATGCTGCTGCACCGGTTAAATCGCCTGTTTCGTTAAGAGCTTCAGCTTTCAGCAATAATATGTCAGCCAGCCGTATGAAAATATAATTCTGAGGGCTGGGCGAAGTAAAAATACGGTACTTGTTCCCAAAGGGATAATTTGTCTGAGGCCAGTGTGGGTCGGACCATTTGCCGGTAACATCAAGGAAAATAATTGAAGAGGCCTTCCGGATATTGTCGTGTTCAGCATCAAAAGCCGCGACCAGGTCATTGGAAGGGATATTGAATTTCTTCCAATCCAGTCCCCTGAACATGCTGGCACCCCAGTTACCTGAGGAAGCGGTGCCTTCATAGTTTATTTCGAAAATGGCTTCAACCGAATTCTCATGTGCATTATCCCAAAGTTGGTCATAATCAGGCAGGAGGCTGTATCCACCGGCAATCACATCGTTACAATATTTCAGAACCTTGTTCCAGTCATGCGGATCCTGGGTGGCGTAAACTTTGGCCAGCATAGCATTCGCGGCTCCTTTGGTTATAATGGTTTTATTTGCAGCAGTTGCTTTTACATTGAGCAAAGCGGTTTCCAGGTCAATAATTATTTGGGCATAAACATCAGTCATAGGAGCTCTTTTAGGAAACAGAATAGGATAGACATCGGGCAGAATCGCTGCATTGAATGTTTTAAGTTCTTTCAGCTGCAAAGGAACATCACCCCATAGTTGTACCAGCTGGAAATACATGAAGGCCCTGATAAAAGAAGCCTCTCCACGAATTTCCTTTCTTCGGTCGGACGTGAGTAACGTATCAGGAACGGAATCCACATTATTAATTACCACGTTTGCCTGGCCAATTATGTTATATAGATAAGCCCAGTCGCGCTTAACATTTGAGTTGGTCGGACTGATTTTATAGTCGTCAATCTGAAAGTTAGCAGGATTATCGGCTCCTGCATATGCATCATCGGATTGTGCATCACCATTCACAAAGTAATCAAGTTCAAAATACTCGTTTCTGAAACCGGCATATACTCCTGCCAGTGCAGCTTCAACTGCATTGGCTGTTTTGTACGTTGGCCCGGTAGAGGTTGTATTTTCAATGGCAATGCCGTTATCTGCAGGTTTCAGATCAAGAAAATCATTAATCTTCCCGCACGAATAAAATGGCAATGCAAGAAGTGTTGCTATCAGAAGTTTGAATATGTTTTTCATATGCGTCATTTTTTAGAATTCAACATTTAAACCTACAATGATTGATCTTGCCTGCGGATAGGTTCCATAATCAACCCCTAATGTGGTTGAGCTGCTTCCAAAGGCATTAACTTCAGGATCGAATCCGGTGTAATTGGTAAAAGTCAGCAGATTTTGTCCGGTGATATAGACAGAAAGATTCTTAACAGCTTTAAAGCGGGCATTGTTCTCAAGCACTTTATAGGAAAGCGTGAGCGATTTTAGCCTGACGTAGGATCCATCCTCCACAAAGCGGGAAGAGTTGTTCACATTATTAACACTTCCATTACGAACTGCTCTTGGGATATCGGTGATGGTATTTTCAGACGTCCACCGGCGCAGAACATCTACTAACTGATTTTTGCTGTCAAACATTCCCTCCAGGTCGATCCGGGTAGCATTATATATGTCATTTCCATAACTCCCCTGGAAGAATACACTCAGATCAAAGCGCTTGTAGCTGAGCCTATTGGTAAACCCAAAAATAAAGTCGGGTTGTGCATTACCGATAACCGTGCGGTCACCGGGATCAAAAATACCGTTGTTATTTAAATCCTTGTATTTGATATCGCCTGTTGCAGGGTCAACTCCTTCTGAAACGTAACCAAAGAAAGAGCCAAGCGGTAAGCCGGCTTTTACAATGGAAACATCCTGGTTATTGCTATAGATCCCACCATAGTAATAAACGTTGGTATATTTCAAGGCAGTTACCTTATTCCGGTTGAACGACATATTGAAATCAGTGAGCCATTTCCACTTCTTGTCGACATTAACGGTGTTGATGCCAAACTCAATACCCCTGTTTTCAATGTCACCGGCATTTGTCTGGATACTGGTGATAGGCAAAGTGTTGGAAAGCTGAACATTCAGCAGCACATCAGTGGTTTTTTTAATGTAGGCATCGAAATTCAGTACAATCCGGGTTTTGAACATACTAACATCGAAGCCTATGTTTGTTTGGGTAGTAGTTTCCCATTTAAGGTCAGGGTTTGAATAGGTTATTTGCGTAGCACCCGGACCGGCTAATGGATTCTTGGGTGTACGTCGCGTATACGAAATTAATCCGTAGCTTGCATAGTTGGAAATGCCTTCCTGGTTACCATTTTTACCCCAGCCACCGCGAATCTTCAGGTCATCGATAAAAGTCAGGTTTCGCATAAACTTCTCGGAAGAAAGGCGCCATCCTGCCGAGAAGGAAGGGAAAGATCCCCATTTATTGGCAAGTTTGGATGAAGCATCACGACGGACAGTTGCAGTAAGGTAATATTTACGGTTGAAGTCATAGGTGGCCCGGGCGAAAAATGATGCCAGCGCCCATTCCTGTCTTGAAGTGCCGCCGGAGATAATGTTTGCAGCCCATAATGTCCTGACTAAAGTATCAGCGGGGAAATCATTACCGGAAAGGTAGGAATCGTTGCCTGTAAATTTTTGGACACTGCTGCCGGCAAGCCCGGTAAAATTGTGCTTGCCAAACGTGCGGGTATAGTCCAGCGTATTATCCCACATCCAGGAATTGCTGTCATACTTATCAGAGTAACCGATGCCGTTTTGCTTGCGTCCATAATTGGTAGTGACGCGATCGAGGTAGTAATCCATCTGATGACTGTTTACATCAATACCAAATCTGGATTTGAATAACAGCCCTTTGATAATTCCAGCTTCAGCATTTATACTTCCAAACAACTGATTATCAATTTCTTTCTGGTCAGGGCCGTTCATATAAGCAATAGGATTTTCCCACGAGGGCTGGAAGGGATTAGGGTCGTACCAGCCACTGGAATCGTTTTTAAAAACATGCAGGAAGGGAGGCGTGTTAAGTGTACTCATGATCACACCTCCTCGGCCGGAACTGGCATTATCAGGTGTATCTTTAGTTTTAAGATTCAGCACACTGATGCTGGTTCCTATTTTTAGCCAGGGCTTTATTTCGTTGTCAAGGTTAACCCGAACACTATATCTGTCGAAACGGGCTGGTTTAACAATACCCTGGTCGCTAAGATAACCACCGGATACAAAATATCTTGATTTATCATTACCACCGGAAACTGATAATTGATACGATTGATAATAGCCTGTACCAAAAACCAGGTCACTCCAGTTCGTATAATCAGTGTAGGTAGTATCCAGGGTTGCGCCGGTAATCTCTTTCATCAATTTCCGGTATTCATCGGTGTTCAGAACCTCTATGGGTTTCCTGAGTTTTGATGTGCCAAAATAGGTATTATAGCTGATTACCGGAGCATTTTCCTTTCCCCTCTTGGTAGTAATAAGCACAACGCCATTTGCAGCCCGGGCACCATAAATGGCTGCTGAAGAAGCATCCTTCAGCACACTCATTGAAGAGATATCAGTTGGGCTCAATCCCTTGATATCAGTTGTTGGAACGCCATCCACCACATACAGCGGTTCATTTCCTGCCAGTACAGATGTAGCTCCGCGAACTCGCACAGTAAGGCTTTCTCCCGGTTTCCCCGAAGTTTGTGTTACCTGAACACCAGCTGCTTTTCCTTGCAGCGCTTGTACGGCAGAAACAATTGGTCTGTCTTTAATTTCCTTTTCGCTCACAGTTGATACTGCAGTTGTAAGGTCCATTTTCTTTTGAGAACCATAGCCAATAACGACAATCTCGTTGAGAAGTCTGACGTCTTCCAGTAAAACCACATTAATGACTGATTGATTTGTAACAGGAATTTCCTGGGTCACAAACCCAACATACCTGAATACTAAAACACCTCCGCTTACCGAAATCTGGTAACTTCCATCTACATTAGTGATAGTACCGTTGATAGTGCCTTTGATTTGTATAGTAACACCAGGTAGCCCGATGCCACCTGCATCCGTTACTTTTCCGGTGATTGTCCCGTTTTGTGCAAAAACTGAAACGAAAAGTGTAGAAAGAATAAGTAGCGTAAAGATTTTTTTCATAGCCGGATGGTTTAAGTGATGAATTCAAGACACAAAAACAACTTTTCGATTTGTTGAAATTAGCAACAAAAATTCAATTGGAGTTGAAAATCCCAATGTTTTTTGCTCTGTTACTTAGCTTGTTTTGTACATAATGGATTTGTTGATTAGTAATTTTTGCTGAATTATTTGAGAACTATTTTCTTTGTAAGGATTATTCCTTCGCTGAATTCGTAAGTTAATTTGTTATCAGAAAAATATATCAAGATACACTGTGCTGTTCGGTTATTAGTCCCACAAACTCAATTGGGTAGAAAAACCGGAATCTTGCTGGTTCAATTTTCTCGACTCGGGTATCAGAACTTGAGAAAAATCCCCATAGATCCGCCAGTCTCGCAGTTCATTGGCATCAGCCAGGGTTGAATGCGGTACTTTTTTCTTGTTACCGGAATGATAGAACTTAATGGAAACGGCGTCGAAACAATCGATTTCAAATCGCAAAAACGCTGAACACTGTTAAACTATCATTATATCAAGTAGTTGTAACTATTTTAAAACTCAACAACCGGACAGCACTGTTAGTTAAACCTGATTATTTGCGTTTCTAATGCTACTGCCGCCATAATCAGGAGCGTGAACCGGAGATTTTTTTCATGGGTGCTCTATTATAGTCTAAATGTAATTCTTTTGCCGGAATTTTTACATTCTAAAACGGACTAGCCTATTACATATCCACTGTTGCGCCTCGTTATACTAAATTGCTAATCCAGGAAAATTAGTTCAACTGATCCAGAATAAAGTTGATTTCGTTGATTATGCCATGGGACGAGTAGGTGGCTCCGGAAATTGCATCGATATTTTTGTGTAGGGCAAACGAGCTATCGGTTTTGGCATAAAACTGGGCGAGCCACTTCTTATTGGTGATTTCAGATCCATACTCAGAGCGGTACTTCAGAATCCGGATCAGGCTGATTTTACCGGCCGGATCAACCACCACCATCAGATCAAAACGCTCAAACCGTCCCTGTGCCGAGGTCAGCACCAGGGTACCCATAGTTTCACCCGTCCGGTCCAGCATCCGGTAAAATTCGCGGGAGTCGATGGTTTTAATGTATTCTGCCTTTTCAAATGAATCGGACCAAGTGGTCAGTTCCTTCGTAACCTGCTTATTATAAGCTACCCGGAAGGGTTGGTCGGGGGTAGCAGACACACCCACGAAGCCCAAAAGAATGATCAGTAAACGGATCATGGTCAATTGTTTTTAAAACCAAACGCCGATACCGGCATTCAGGTAGGTTATAAAGCTGCTGTCGGCCTTTGATTTCCGCATCCGTGCATCCACCTTGAAAACGGCTCCCTCGGCAGGTTTCCAGCCCAGGCCAAACACATATTCATTAACGCTGAATTTGTTCTGGCGGGTAGTTCCCGGATCAACCGCGAAATGCGTGTCATAATGCTCGAACCGCAAGAATGGATTCAATTGATGCGAGCTGGAGGTATGCCTGAGTATGTTATAGGACTCTTCAATGTAATATCCGGTAACTGCCGAACCGAGATCGCTATGGGTAAAACTGTTGTAAGCCGCACTATTTGACTGTTTTGCGTAGATCAATTGTCCCCTCACATGGAACCCTTTCCAACTGTAGCGTACATCCAGGCCAACCATGGCAATCCCGACCACTGTTGAATCGGCGCGGTCCGTAAGCAGGTTATCAGACTTATCCAGATTATTGAACATTGCCGATTGCGTATCTCCGAAATAACCGGCGAGACCAATCTTCAATCCCATGATCCCGTAATAATCCAATTTGGCCGAAAGGTTGGGTGCCGATAGGAAAGACTTTGCTCCCCGCTGACGGCCATTCCGCAGATAGCCCGATCCGTTCAGTGTGCCTTTGCCATCTAAACCATAGCTACTGAAGCCGTTGACAAGGTAAACCTGGTATTTGAGCCCAATCTCCTGAAACCGGCCGGTAAAACCGGCACCGATCTCCCGCCAGGTGGTTGGAACGATCGTATTATCGACCATCGGCCGCAACACCCCATTATAGGCGGTCGGTTCATGGTATTCATTTATGATCCCCATCGGGATTAGCATAAGTCCGGCGCGGAAGCTGAGTGCATCGTTGAACGTATGATTCAGAAAAGCCTGCTCAACGTACAACTCCTTAACGTGTTCGAATTCCACTTCGGTGAGGAACTGGGTTTTTTCGGAAAACCGGTAGCCCATGCTTATAACCATTCTAGATACGTCCAGACTGGCATTGGACCGTTTGCCCGATTGTAGCTGGGTAGTCATGTCCACCTGCGCATATCCGCCAATATTGAGCTTTTGAGCGGTATTCGAAATCAGAGTCGAGGCCAGATTCTGTGGACTGTTATCCTGCTGGCCGAACGCCGAAACGGCAGCCACACTAAAGAAGAAAGAGTAGATAAGTCTTTTCATCGTGATAAATTTTAATCACAAAGATAGACTTATTTGTATTAAGTCTAAATTAGAATAACGCTTCCCTTAACCAACAAACCGATAACAGATAACCCATAACCGATAACACACAACCGGATCACATAATTTCCAGAACAACTAATGCCTTCGATGGCACAGTTAAATGCAGTGATGAAGCATTGATCTTCTTAAAGCTCCTGAAGTCGATCGGTTTTACTACCTCGGGGTTGTCAAATGAATTGAACGAATTGTATTCCGGAGCAGTCAGAACGGATGCTGCATTGACTTTTCCAAAAGATTTGCCAACAAGTTCAACCGAGAGGGTGATCTCCTTATCAGGATTGAGGTTGGTAATAGAAACATGGATATTGCCATTCTGATCTTCCGAGACTGAACTGCTTAATGCAGGGATCTTCCTTCCGTCCATTTCATAATCTTCGGTGATCAGGTGGCTGGGCAGCAGTTTGGCATCCTGATGCACCTTATACATTTTAAAGACATAGTAGGTGGGAGTTAATATCATCTTACTGCCTTCGGTCAGGATAACGGCTTGCAACACGTTAATAGTCTGGGCGATATTGGCCATCTTTACCCGGTCTGCATGGTTATTGAATACGTCTAACGTAACCGAAGCGATCAATGCATCGCGGATGGAATTCTGCTGAAACAGGAAGCCTTCCTCGGTGCCAGGTTCAACATCAGTCCAGATACCCCACTCGTCTACCATCAAACCAACGTGCTTCTTAGGATCATACTTATCCATAATGGCACTGTGCTTTTCAACCAGCTCATTGATCTTCAGCGCTTTCTCAAGTCCGGAGAAATAATACTTCTTTTCAAACCCGGTTGCTGCAGTTTTATTTCCCCAACCAGGCCCGGCAATAGTATAATAGTGCAACGACAGGCCACTCATGGCACCGGGTCTTTGTTTCATTACGACATCGGTCCAGTTATAATCGGCACCGTTAGCCCCGCACCCGATCTGCTGCAACTTCCATTGACCATAAATCCCGGCCATCTCTGAATAGTTCCGAAGGAGGTTCACATAAAAGTCGGGCGTCATAGTCCCACCGCATCCCCAACTTTCATTGCCGACCCCGAGGTATTTAACATTCCAGGGCTTCTCGCGTCCGTTCTGCCGGCGAAGGTTAGCCATCGGAACGTCCTTATCGGAGTTCATATACTCTATCCATTGAGTCATTTCAACAACCGTACCGCTGCCAACATTAGCCGATATATAGGGTTCACAGCCAAGCATTTCGCACAGGTTCAAAAATTCATGAGTTCCGAAGGTGTTGTTTTCAACCACCCCACCCCAGTGGTAGTTCATCATCTTAGCCCGCTGATTTACAGGACCGATGCCATCTTTCCAATGATAGGTATCGGCAAAACAGCCTCCCGGCCAGCGCAGAACAGGTATCTGCATCTCTTTCAGTGCATTAACAATATCCGTACGATATCCGTTTATATTGGGAATTTTTGAATCCTTGCCCACCCAGATGCCATCGTAAATACAACGGCCCAGATGTTCGGCAAAATGACCGTAAATATTCTTACTGATCACCACATTGCCTTTAGTGGCATCAACAATCAGTTTATTGGTTTCCTGTGCATTAGCCGCAATGGCAATCAGGAAAATGCAAAAAAGAGAATAGATTCGATTCATGACACAGGGATTTATTAGTGTATTAATTACAATTATCCAAAAATAACGAAATAAATTAGAATATGGATAATGAAGAATGGCACGCGTTATTGATCCTGTTTGAATTTCATGTAGTGGGGCAAACTCACCACCAAGAAGAAAACCAATCCGGAAAAGGCCAGCAGGGCAGCAGAGTTATAGGTCCAGGCCAATCCGAGAGGTTCAGAGAGGACACCGGTCAATACCGAGCCAAGACCAATGCCCAGATCGAGTCCCGTTAGGAAAGTGGAATTGGCGGCACCGCGCCGGTCGCGCGTTACGACATTATTGGCCATGGTTTGGAGAGTCGGAAAAATAACGCCAAATCCTACTCCAATAACAAAGCCGGAGATCAGAAAGAACGAAAGAACCGGTGCATGGGCCAGCAGCAAGAGACCGCCCGATACCGCGATCATCCCGAAAACAGAAATCCAGGTTGGCCCATAACGGTCGAATAAACTCCCGGAAAAAACCCGTGTTAGTGCGGTGCCAATAGCCGTTATCGTAAAAAACCATCCGGTATAGGAATTCAGGTCATTCTCTTTGGCATACAACGTGATAAAAGTCAACACCCCGCCATAAGAGGCAGCCAGTATCAGCATATTCAGAGCTACAGGAACTGATTGCCTGGCTATCAGCATTTTCCAGCTAAAGACGGGATTTTCCGGACGTTTAAATGCCGGATACTTTACCAGAGAAGCCATCAGAATACCCAGAACCGAAACCCCTCCGGCAACCAGAAAAAGGGCGGTAAAATGATTCTCGCCCATCACTTTAAGGCCGATGACCGGACCGATGGACATAGCTACGGTAAAGGAGAGTCCGAAATAACTGATACCGCGCCCCCTCTTTTCAACCGGCACCAGATCCACAACCAGCGTAAAACCTGCCGTGGTGGATGCTCCCCAGTTTAAGCCATGCAGAAAACGAAGGATGAGTAACGGAAGAAGGGTAACCGCAAACGGATATATCAGAAAAAGCGCAGAGAATAAGCTTAAGGTTGTCAGGAATATCCATTTACGGCCCAATGTATCAAGTGCATATCCGGAAATCGGCCTGACCAGCAAGGCAGCCAGGGTATAAGTGCCGATTATCAGGCCCACCTCCTGTTTCCCGGCATGCAAAACCTCCTCCAGATACACCGGCAACGTTGGCATCAGGAAGTAAAATGCAGTGGAAATCAGAAAAACCGAAATGGTGAGATGAATGAAATTCTGGGAAAACAGAGTCTTGTTGTTTTTTTGAGTTATCATAGGCTGGCCCACTTATTCTGTTCTAATTTGCACAATTACTCTTTAAGGTGCAAAGAAATGGCTAATTTTGCATAATCCCGATACTTAATTCAGTTGATATGAAATCCAGACTTTTACCTGTTTTATTGCTGATGCTGCTATTCATCAGCTGCCAGCAAAAACCTGTTGACTACCTCAAGGAGACGAAAGCCGACAAGGATGCCCGCATGGAATGGTGGCGGGAAGCCCGTTTCGGAATGTTCATTCACTGGGGCCTCTATGCAGTTCCAGCTGGCGAATGGAAAGGTCAAACCAACCACGCTGAATGGATCCGTGAATCAGCCCAGATACCTCTGGAAGAATATGACAAATTTGTTGGCCAGTTTAATCCGGTCAAGTTTAATGCCGATGATTGGGTAAGAATGGCTAAGAATGCCGGAATGAAATATATTGTGATCACCTCCAAACACCACGATGGGTTTGGGCTATTTGATTCGAAGCAGACCGACTTCGATGTAATGTCGACACCATTCAAAAGGGATATCCTGAAAGAACTATCGAAAGCCTGTGAAAAACAAGGAATGACCTTCTGCTTTTACCATTCGATCATGGACTGGCACAACCCGGATTACCTGCCCCGGAGAAGCTGGGAGACCACCAGAAGCACGAAAGGCGCCGACTTTAACCGTTATAGGTCCTACTTAAAGGCTCAATTAAAAGAATTGCTTACCCATTATGGAAAACTGGGTGTACTTTGGTTTGACGGGGAGTGGGAAAACACCTGGACCAGCGAATACGGCAAAGACTTATACAATTATGTCCGGAATTTACAGCCTGATATCATTATCAACAACCGGGTTACGGTTGGCCGTTCCGGAATGGCCGGTATGACCCAGGATAGTGAGTTTGCCGGTGACTTCGGCACTCCCGAACAAGAGATCCCTGCAACCGGAATACCGGGTGCCGACTGGGAATCGTGCATGACTATGAACGACCACTGGGGGTACAATAAAAATGATAAAAACTTCAAAACAACCGAACAAATACTCCGGATGCTGGCAGATATCGCATCAAAGGGAGGAAATTACCTGCTGAACATCGGACCTACAGCTGATGGTGTGTTCCCGCAGGAAAGCATCGACAGGCTGCAAGAGATTGGCGCCTGGATGAAAACAAACGGTGAATCTATTTACAGCACCCAGGCCAGTCCATTTAAAAACCTCCCATGGGGCCGGTGTACCCAGAAAAAAATGACCGGCGGAACGAGGCTTTATCTTCATGTGCTTGATTGGCCTGCTGATCAGAACCTCATGGTTCCCGGCCTGGGCAATAAGCCGATCCGTGCCTACTTGTTGTCTGACACCAATCAGGAAGAACTTCCTATGACAGTCGAATCAGGTGGTATAGCTATCCAGGTTCCGTACAAAGCGCCGGATGCCATCAATTCGGTAATCGCAGTTGACATCGAAGGTGACCCCGCTGTTTATGATGCCCCGGAGATTACTGCCATTGCCGGGATCTTTATTGACCAGACAGAGGTTGCGATCAAGAAAAATGAAACTTTATCAGAAATCAGATATACCCTTGATGGAACCGTACCCACCTCTTTATCAACTGTTTATACCAGTCCCCTTAAGGTCACTGAAACTATAACCATAACTGCTGCCTGTTTTAAAGATGGAAGAGCCATGACAGGAAACACTTCCCTAACGGTTAACAAGGTAATCCCCGTTTCGGGTCGCCAGGTACCGCAGGCCAAACCAGGATTGCTTTTCAACCTGTATCGCGGTGATTGGGACAAGGTTCCGGATTATAATGGCCTGAATCCTAATTTATCGGGCATTGCAACTGATTTCAGCCTGGCCAATAAGGCATCCGATGAAAAATTTTCGATTGATTATCAGGGTTTTATCAATATTCCTGCAGATGGAATTTATACACTGAGCTTAAATTCCGATGACGGCAGCAAACTCTATATCGTCGAGAAACTGGTCATCGATAACGATGGCCTTCACGGACCGGCCACAAAAAGTGCAGACCTGGCCCTGGGGAAAGGCCTGCATTCCATCCGGATCTCCTTTTTCGAGAAAAGCGGTGGCAATAACCTCGAACTCCTGTGGAAGACCGGTAATGGCAAATCTGAACAGGTACCTAAGGAATCGTTTTTTTATTATCGATAAACAGGCATCCGTGGTCAGGGACGGGATCCCGGCCTTCCTACTGCCTACTGCCTACTGCCTACTTTCTGGTAAATTTCATCCGGTACAGCTTCGCTCCTTCAACTTTCGCACGGGTTACGTAATCCGTGTGATATTTGTTGGCCACATACGATTCTGTCTGGTCGCAATAGTGCTTGCTGGCAGGAATTCCTGATGTTCCGGTAAGGATTACTGTCAACGAATGATCCCAGTTGCCGGTATCGAAAATATGTCGCTCCGAAGCACCGTGATTGACTCCTGAATTCTTGTTTAGCGGACTTTCATAAGGCCCAACGGTGTGAAAACTTCCTCCTACCGGGTAAGGTCCGCGGTTTAACCGGAATATCTTGTTCAGGATCTTAACGCTCGACATAGGATGTGCAAGGGTAATGGTATGGGCATCACCCCACTTCCATGCATCCGGTTTAGTGCCATATTCCAATGCCAGTTCCTTCACCGCTTGCTGAAACGAGAGGCCAATGATATTCCCGAAGGTCTCGGTTACCTCTTTTGTTGTTATATCATCCGCCCAGGTATCATTGGGCTTAACCAGCATATTTTCCAGAAAATTCTCGAAAAAGGTTTTTTCTCCGATGAATTCAGTCAGCAATAAGGAATCCATCTGATCCTTAACCAAATTGATGCCGGTGAGGTAATACCATTTTTCAAAAATCAGTCCTTCCGGACGCTCTTTCAAAAGGGTACAGTCCCAATTCCGCATCAATTCATAGACTTGTTTTTCGGTTTCCGACAATCCGGTTTTTACAACCAGGTGCGATAGAAAATAGCGTGTGAATTTTTCCGCCATTTTCGATTTCTGATCGCCTTGCATCCGTTGAAAATCCTCGGCAGATAATTTCTCCTTCTCTTTCAGCATCTCGACAATCCGGTCCATACGATAAGGCAAAACATACCAATCACTGATATAATAAGGATAATCTGCCGGGGCCGTTTTACAGTTAGCCGATGCAACATACCCGCATTCAGGATTATAGGTATACGGCAGTTGATCAAAGGGCACCAGCCCTTTCCAATCATAACGATCGGTATCTCCGGGGTAAACCAGGATCCTGTCGCCCTCGCGGATCGGAATTCCGATGGTGGATTGAAGTCCGATATTTCCCTTGACATCAGCGTAAACCGCATTTTGATTAACTGAAACAAATGATCTCAAGGCGTTTCTGAAATCGGTCCAGTTAGATGCTCTGTTCAGCAGGTAAACCGCTGACACTTCATTGCTGTCCTCATTGCCCAGCCATCTCATTGACAATACTTTATCATGCACCTTTTTTAGTTCGGAAATGATAGGTCCCCGATGGGTAAACCGGTTGTACCGGATCACCGAATCACCGCCCTTGATCAGAATTTTTTCCTCCACTCTCTTTAAATCCTTCCAGACTCCATTCAGGAGGTACTGATCAGGATTGTTGGGATTGATGGTCTCCTGATAAAAATCAGCATCATCGGTCATCACGTTGGTAAATCCCCAGGCTATAGAATCGTTGTGACCGGCAATAACCATCGGCTGTCCCGGCAGAACCACCCCTGTTACATTCAGTTTCCCCGGTATAACCTGGTTCATCTGGTACCAGATACCGGGAATATTCAGGTTCAGGTGCATATCATTGGCCAGCAATGGCTTGCCGGTTACGCTTTTCTTGCCTGCCACCGCCCAGTTGTTACTGCCGCGAAACACATCCAATCCAAGTTCATCGGTAATTGATGCAGTTTTCGAAAGCTTTGTCAATGCCTCAGCGGCCGACTTATCTAACTTAAAATCGGGATAAATCGGGGTTTTGTGAACTGAATCCATATCAGGCACCATATATTTCGAAAGGTCAGGCCCCAGTTTCTGGAGCATCTTATCGAGTAAAACCTCACAAGGCCAGCCGGTTGAGAGATCCCAGGCCATATATCCGATCAGGTTAAGTGAATGTTCGGGCAACCAGGGTTCCGGTTTATAGCCCAGCAGTCCGAATTCCGGGGGTAGCTTGCTTCCGGCTTGCTGAATAAACTGGTTAACTCCTTCGGCAAAAGATTCGATGCTGGTACGCATGTTTGAATCTGCCTTGCCAAAAATTCTTCTTGATTTCTCGGTAAAGCGAAGGGAGCGGAAAAGCATATCCGCATCAACAAGGTCTTTGCCAAAAATCTCTGCCAGGCGCCCTTGCGTAACCCGCCTGAGCAGATCCATCTGCCAGAGCCTGTCCTGAGCCATTGTATAACCTGCCGCCAGGTAAAGATCGTGCTCATTCTCAGCATAAATATGAGGAATCGCGAATGAATCCCTGATCACGGTTACGTCAGCAGTAAGTCCGGAAAGTTTAACATCTTTGTTATAATCAGGCAAGGCCCTGGTTTTAAACTGACCAATAAAAATCAATCCACCAACGACCACAACCGCGAGAATAACGCCCAGGATAATCAGTATCTTTTTCATAATGCAGGTTTTAGATTGCCGGAAAAGATACAAATATTTGTGACGAGTGACAAGTGACGGTTGAGATTCGAATTTAGAATTCCGAAGTTGAAGATCCAAGTATCATGAAGGTCGGCTTCTCTACTCAACTTGTCACTCGTCACTTTTCAACGCAGTGCCGCTTTGCTGAACACCGACTCCGGTATCGTTGCGTCAAACTGTATGTCATTAATAATAAACTCTGTACCGGCCCCAGTCTTCAGCATATCCTTGTAAGTCATTTTTGTTGGAAACCAACGACCATCAATCTTCTTAACCCCGCTTAAGTTTGTCTGTTTAAGGAGTTTTCCTGCTTTCGCATAACATTCTTCTTTCATCGGGATATTTCTCTCCTGATCGATCCACATTTTTCGCATGTAATAGGCTGCATCGTCAGTTTTGGCCCTTAACTCGAGTACCCAGCAGGCTTGGCCATCGATATGGTCAGGACCGATCACTGCCGCATCATAAATGTCAGTCAGTTTGCGGTCGTCCATCATATCTTCGTAGGAAAGATCCGATCCCATAACCGACTGGCGAAGCATGTGACCGGAAATCTGTATGATTCGGTCGGCTGATGGAGAGAACATCCATAATTGATCTTCCAATTTGAGCATTTTGGTTCCTTTATCACGGGCCGGCGACAGGTATTCGGTAAAGGATTTTTTATCTCCTTCCGACCAGACCTTCAATTCCATGATACGCTCCCCGCGCTGTGCATGAACGATCATGGTTGCGGTGAGAACCCGGTTTTTTGATGCCATGTTCCGGTCGATTTGTTCAAGAATTTTGTTTGCCGATGGGTTCTGTCCATATAAAAGGCCTGGCAGAAACACCAGAGATATCAGTATTCTTCTCATTATTCGAGTTCTTTAAACAGTTGAGCAGTTTTGCGTTTATAGATTCCGATGCCTGCAAGCGACGTTCCTATGACGGTTGCGAAAAGGCCTGGGACAAATCCAACATAAAAGGCAGGCAGGGTAACTTCCGTACGGAAAACAGCAGGGAGCATCATCGAGGCATTTTTCATAAATCCTGACACATCGATGCCATGTTTCTGAATCCAGAACGAGAGGGATAGTCCAATTGCTGATCCGATAAGCGATCCGACAAGTCCAATCAGGATGGATTCCGATATAAGCGACCGGTAAACGTGTCCTTTCGATTCGCCCATAGCCAGGCGCACACCCACTTCGCCATATCGCCTCAATCCTCCAAGCAGTCCAGCGTTCCATAGCACCAGCGACATAGCCATCACAAAAATAGAAATGACGATTGCTGACACTAAATCCATATAATCAACCATGCTGCTGAGGCCATTCTGATCGCGCAGGCTGACCATAACCGGACTGTAAGGGTCGGCAGGATCGGATGATGTCATGAACCTGGTAACCTCTGCAGCGGCCAGCTCCTTATTGTAAAAATTGGTTTTAAAGTATCCAAGGATTTCGCTCGCGGCATCAGGCATATCAAGTGCAAGCTGAACATCATGGATATCTGCAATGATTGCCCCCCGATCGAGAATGGCGCTGCCGAATTTCACGGTACCGGCCACTTTAAAATTATAAACCGTCATGCTTCCGAACATCGTTGAACCCAGCAAGGTTATCTGATCGCCTGGCACTACTTTCAGTTTTTCCGCAAACTGCTCACTGATCAGAACTTCTCCTGCCTGGGTTGGAATATGTCCCTTGACCATTGACTTCGGAATATTGAGCCGTTGCGTTTCTGTTGAGTTTGCAGATAGAAGGTCGATGCCCCAGCCAATGGCCGGTCCCTGTGAGCGGGTTTCGCCCTGTGCATCAGGTGCATCGATTAACCCGCCGAACCGGATACGCTGAATCCATGCCATTTCCGGAAACTCTTTTTGCAGAGTTTCTGTTAGCTTACCGGTTTGAACCAATGCCAGATCATTGGGCGTTTGCTCCACCCGCTCGGCGTAAGCCTTGGTCATCACCTTAACATGGCCGGTGGAGAACTTAGCATTAAAATCGATCAGATCGCCGAGTATGCCGTTCATCCAGCAGTGCAGGAAGACGGTCAGAAAAACCCCGGTCACTACCACGATGACTGGTAACAAACTTCGCTGACGGTCTCTTAATAGTCCTTTGAATATGAATCGTATCATTGTATTCTTCCTCTAATTGCTTCGGTTGGGTTCATTTTGGAAATGCGACGGGCCGGGAGGTAACTGACAATAGTGGCTGTAATTAATACAAACACGATCGTTATGATTATCAATCCGATACTATATACCGGAAAGATTTTTTCTGCCACTGCCAGTCCCATCGAATCGGTGGCTTTTGGCATGGGGATACCGAATCTCGATTGTGATGCAAGGAAGGGAATCCCATAGATGGCGGCCAAAATTGCAGCAAGAACGCCATGCATGGCACCTTCCACGGTGAACAGTTTTACTACCTGCCAGCGGGTCATTCCGAGGGCAATCTGTGTGCCGATTTCCCGCTGCCTGCGGAATATCGATAAAACCTGCGTATCAAAGATCGCCAGCATGGCCAGCAGAAGAAGGATCAGGTACATTACGGCACTGCTAAATGACTTCCCTTTGATGATCTGATCGATTTCCGCAGTTAGCGTTTTCAGGTCCTTGGAAACCCAACCTTCGGAGTTAAAAGAGGGCCATTCTGATTTCCCCCGGATGAGCAATGTTGCCTCGCCGGGCACCTGAAGCATTTTTTGCAGGCGTGTTAAGGGTATCCAGATCTGGCCCGCGTCCACCGTGGGCACGTTTGTATCAAAGATAGCGGCTATCCTGACATCTGCCGCATCGAAGGTACCGTTGCGATCGCGCCAGCGTAACGTGATCAGATCTCCCACTTTAATCCTGTTGGATTGAGCCATCCGTTTACCGACCAAAGCAGAAATTTCAGTAGAATCGCCTATCATAGAAGCCGTTGGAAGGTCGAGCACTTTCTGGTTGTCAGGAATGCCTTTCAGTAGAATGCTCTGTATCCGGCCTTCAGGATAAAATGAAGCCATCGTGATCAGAACCGGAGCTATCTGACCTTCCTTAACCAGGTTATTGAGCTCACCGGGAATCGGGCCGAAGCTATTTTGCAGGGTAAAAGGATCGACCGGGTCGTAATTTTTCTGCCATAGCTGTCCCTGGCCCGTGTCCCAGTGAATCATATCCGTTTTAGCCTGCCGGTTCCACCCATCAAGCATACCATTCATATAAATGATCACCACATAGGAGAGCGACAATACAAACACATTCAGCCAGGTTCGCAGACCGGCGCCTATCAGGTTCCGTATCGCGAGTTTGAAAGTTAACATAAACGATCCTCCTATTTAACCGTAACAATCTCATCACTAGATACTTTACCATCGTAAAGTTTAATAATCCGACGAAGGTACCCAATGACCTTTTCATCGTGGGTAGCAAAAAGGAATGTTGTTCCAAGTTCCTTATTCAGTTTGACCATGGTTTGCAGGATATGATGGGAATTTTCGGCATCAAGGTTGGCTGTGGGCTCATCGGCCAATACAATTTCCGGCTTCTTTACGATGGCCCGAGCTATCGCTACCCGCTGACATTCACCGCCTGACATCTGGGCTGGCCGCGAACGCACCTTATCCGCCAAACCAACCCAATCGAGCGCATCCATTACGGCTTTTTTCCGGCTTGCAGCATTCATTTTTTGCAGCAACAGAGGAAATTCAACGTTTTCCAGAGCTGAATATACCGGCAACAGGTTAAACGTCTGAAAAATAAATCCGATTTTAAGATTTCTCAGATGTGCCGCTTTCTTCTGCGAAAGCTTCCCTACGGAATGGCGCATTACCAATGCTTCGCCTTCGGTTGGTGAATCGAGCGTACCAATAATATTGAGGAGGGTGGTTTTACCTGATCCGCTCGGCCCCACTAAGCCTGAGAATTCGCCCCCGGTGAAGGTAAGGTTGATGCCGTTAAGGGCAGTGAATTCCCTGTTCCCCATCGGAAACGTCTTCACCAGGTTCCGGATCTCAATGACAGTTTTATTGGATTCCATTGTATCTTATTAATAGTATAAACTTAATGATTCCATACAAAAAGAAGCTGTATTCCCTTGCCGCCCATCAGATTGGAGTTGCCGGTATTCTGATATAGGTCGAAGGAATCAGGATTCCAGAAAGCGATCACATGCAGGCTGATCTTCTTCAAACTGATCCTCCAGTTAATAAACCGGTACCAATTGTTGGCTGTCCAGTTGTAAAAAACTATTCCCGATACCGAGAGGGACAGGTTGATAGGGTATGTGAGTGAAACTGCAGTAAAATCCAGATCTGAGGTGCTTTCAAACAGGGCAGGACCTGTCTGGTAAAGGAATTGTTCAGTGGTAAAGGTCAGCCCGTTACCGAGTCCGATGGTATAATCCGCACCGATTGTCAGCATCCGTATATGATTTATGTTGGACTGCGGAAGGTTTTGGTAGGTGTATGTTCCTTCGAACCATATACCGGGACCGATATCCCATTTGCCGTCGAGACCAAAACGATATTCCGGAAAAGGCTTATCCAGGCTTACGGGGAAAAAACCTCTGGATTGATCTATGCCGATATACCTGAAATGCCCTGAAAAAGCCAATTCTCCTTTACCGGCAGGTATCTGAAACCGTCCCCCGAATTCCGGCAGGTGGCGGTCAGTTGTGAGCATCTCCCATCCCTTAACCGTTTTACCCGGTAAAATTCCCCAAAGCCAGATGTTTGCATTATTCTGAAAGAAATAACGGCCGAGGGCAGCATACACACCGTTAGTTATTTGCAGGGGATCACGCGGATCCATATGATCGAACCACATCAGCGGCCGGAGCATCGTAGCGCTGCCGAAGCTGATTTTTTGCAGGCCCAGCCGGAGTTCAAACCTCTCCGACGCGATCCGGCCCCAAACCCGGTAAGGTTTGAGGTAAACGTCAGTGTAAAGGGTATCGTGCTTTTGAACCCCCACCTGGCCGTATGCATTGACTGATGCTTCCAGATCAAATTTCCAGGCTTTGCCAACAGGGGTATTCCATTTGATCTCGGGTATGTATCGCAAGGCTGTCAATAAATGCCAGTAACTTCCCGGTTTCACAAATTCCATCGATGATACCTGGCCGCCGAAAGAAACCTTTTGCCCCTCCGACACGGTGAATATCCCTCCCAGGAGGAAAAGAGTGGCCGCGATGAGCCTGGTTTTCATTCTTCTGGTTTTCCGATGATTGTAGAATTCAATAAAGAATTTCGTAAAATAATCACTTGTCACCAAAAATGGCCACTTTGTGCTCTCCTTTGCTGTTTGCCATCCCCCTGTACATACCTGGGGAATTGAAAACCAGGGCGATATTCCCGTCTTTATCAACGGCGATGATTCCCCCTTCGCCCCCTGCCGGCTTAAGGCGATTGATGATAACCTCTTCGGCGGCTTTCCGGACGGTCATTCCTTTGTATTCCATGAGTGCTGCAATTTCGCGGGCGACGGTGTACCGGATAAAGAATTCGCCATGACCGGTGCCCGAAACAGCGCAGGATTTATTGTTTGCATAGGTACCCGCCCCAATGATCGGGGTATCGCCTATGCGGTTCCATCGTTTGTTTGTCATGCCGCCGGTAGAGGTTCCGGCCGCCAGGTTTCCGGCTTTATCCAGAGCCACGCAACCAACTGTACCAAATTTATTTTCCTTTTCTTTGGCAATTGCCTTCTGCAGATCCATCCACCGCCGTTCTGTAAAAAAGTAGGTGCTATCGACAATCTCCAATCCCTGCTCGCGTGCAAACTCGGTGGCTCCTTTGCCGGATAGAATCACATGGCTGGAATTCGTCATCACTTTGCGGGCAAGGCTGATCGGGTTTTTCACATTCCTGACAACAGCCACTGCTCCGGCCATCAGGTTGGATCCGTCCATAACCGCAGCGTCGAGCTCATTATATCCTTCGTGGGAGAAAACAGCTCCTTTGCCTGCATTAAACAACGGACAATCCTCCATGATCCGGATAACCCTTTCCACCGCATCCATCGACGCCCCTCCCTTGGCAAGTATCTGTTCACCAACGGTTAATGCCGAATCCAAAACGGCCAAATATGCCGTCTCCAATTCTTTCGACAGGTTTTCCCGCAGAATGACCCCGGCTCCTCCATGAATCGCAATGGCATATACTGGTTTAACGGAAACCGCACTCTTATCAGGAGCCGGATTCTTACAACCTGATAATCCCACAACAATCATAACAAACAAAACCATCCACCCTCTCTTTACGATCTTATCGTTCTTCACGCTCTTCATGCTCTTTTCGTTTGTCTTCATGGCATTTCTATTGTTTTCATAATCTGATCAGTATGAATGGCACATAAAGGTCAGGTTTAACGGGAAAAGATAAACAATTTATCGGTAAAGTGGTTTTATTCATACGGGCCTCCGTGCAGCGTGAAGGGGTCCCGGCCTTCGCCGGGATGACAACGCTTCGATTTAAGGGGTTGAAATTTGAGATATATGAAAACGATATTATTATTTATGATGTTAATAGTTAGTGCAATGTCAAATATTAACGGACAGTCGAAAGATTCTCGGAATGAACTGACGGCCGAGGAGAAACGGGTGATTATCAATAAGGGAACAGAACGGCCGTTCATCGGCAAGTATACCGATAACAAGGAGAGGGGAACCTATACCTGTAAATGGTGCAATGCTCCATTGTATCTATCTGATTCAAAGTTCGATTCCCACTGCGGATGGCCCAGTTTCGATGATGAGATTCCGGGTGCTGTTAAACGTATTCCTGATCCCGATGGCAGCCGCACCGAGATCGTGTGTGCCAACTGTGGAGGCCATCTGGGGCATGTATTTATCGGAGAAGAGTTCACACTTAAGAATACCCGTCACTGCGTGAATTCGATATCTTTGAATTTTAAACCATACAACCCGATGGATAATCAGCAGAAAACCGAAACCGCCATTTTTGCAGGCGGATGTTTTTGGGGAGTTCAGTATTATTTTGAAAAAGCTCCCGGCGTTTTGAAATCCGAAGTAGGTTATACGGGCGGAACTAAGGAAAATCCGACCTACAAGGAAGTATGCGCACATACCACAGGCCATGTTGAAGCCATCAGGGTCACTTATGATCC
>QYQM01000019.1 GCA_007280905.1 Porphyromonadaceae bacterium
GAGAAAAAGAATTGTTGCCGGTAACTGGAAAATGAATACCGATGTTGCAGCCGGAGTAAAACTTGCAATTGAATTGATGCAGCTCCTGATTGAAAAGCCTGCTCCTGAGAATGTTGGCGTTGCAATTGCCCCGCCCTTTACGCATTTAAGCGAAGTGAATAAGGTTATCGATCCGGCTAAAATTTGTTTAGCCGCCCAAAACTGCGCTTCGGAATCCAACGGTGCTTACACCGGTGAAGTTGCTGTTGGGATGCTTAGATCGGTTGGTGTGATGGCCATAATAATCGGGCATTCCGAAAGGCGTGCTTATTTTAAGGAAGATCATGCAACGCTGGCTAAAAAGGTTGATCTGACCATCAAAAACCAGTTGCGGCCGATTTTCTGCTGCGGAGAGGTTCTGGATGAAAGAAATGCAGGGATTCAAAATAACATAGTTGAAAACCAGTTAATGGAGAGCCTGTTCCACCTGAACAATGAAGATTTTTTAAGGGTAAGTATCGCCTATGAACCGGTTTGGGCCATTGGTACCGGTGTGGTTGCCACTCCTGACCAGGCTCAGGAAATGCACAAGTTTATCCGTTCACTGGTAGCAGCCCGTTATGGTGCTGAGATTGCTGAACAACTGACCATTTTGTACGGAGGAAGTTGCAAATCATCCAATGCCGTTGAGATATTCTCCAAACCTGATGTTGACGGAGGATTAATAGGGGGCGCAGCCCTTGATGCAGCTGAATTTCATCGTATCGTGCAGTCATTCTGAAAATGAAGATATCCGGCATTCTGCTTTTTCTCCTAACGGGATGCCTGATCCATGTGCTGGGCCAGGAAACATTACGTTTCCATCCTGATCCTGCTTTGTTTATTCAGGAAGCCCGTGATTTTTTCGGTAGCCGGCAGCCGGAAGATACACGGGCTATTTTATTGAAATTCGAAACTGCACAAAAGAATGGCCAGCTCGAGAAAAACCACTGGATCGATCTTGCCCGGAAAGCAAATATTCTCGATAAACTAGGTGCACAGCCATATCCTGATTTCTATAATTTGCTTGAAGCTTTTCTGGAGGTTTCCACCCATACAAAAAACAGGGCGGACTTTCTGCAATGGTCGCAATACCTGGATAAGTTGCTCCTGCAGAACCAGAAAAGCCTCATCCAGGCAAAATCATTTCTGGAATTCACGCTGGACTTTTCGCAAAACGGAATCCTATTCAAATCAAGCGCCTTTCAATGGAGAGTCGGGCCTGGCCTGAACCAATGCGGAATGGATTCTGCTTTTTATGTTACCATAAATCCCTCCAACCTGGTTGCCAGCGGCAGTGGAGACAGTACTGTTATATTCTCCACCCGCGGACGTTTCTATCCGGAAACAAATCTGTTTTATGGCGATGGCGGTCAGATTACCTGGGAAAGGCTTAATATTCCGGCCGGGCAGGTTTACGTGAAGCTCAACCATTATAAATTGGACCTTTCAAAATCGGCTTATGCGATAGATTCTGTCAATCTGGTTGACAAACGCTATTTCACTGAACCGCTGATCGGCCTGATTGAGAACAAAATTCACCCTGGTGTGGCCCCTGAAGTAGCTGGCTATCCCAGATTCACCTCGTATGAGCTGCGGAACAGAATTAAGAACATCTATCCGGGTATGGATTATGAAGGGGGTTTTTCCTTGCAAGGGTTAAAAGTTTTAGGCACCGGTCTTCCATCCCAAAAAAGTGTTCTTTCGGTTTTTAATAACCAAAAGCTATTATTACGATTAGCCTCTACCTATTTTTCCTTCCGGCCTGATCAGGCGCGTGGAATTAACACTGAAGCAAGTATTTACCTTGAAACAGATTCCATTTATCATCCTGGGCTATTATTCCAGTATAATGGAAAACAAAAGGAAATATCTCTGATACGTGATGGCCAGGGTCTCTCCCCATCCCGCTTTTTGAATACCTATCATGACTTCGATCTGAACGTTGAAATGATAAGGTGGCGTACCGGAGATAATTCTATGACCATGACAGGGTTACCCGGAACCACCGAAAACAGGGCATCTTTTGAATCTGCTGACTTTTTTAATATTGACCGGTATAATGAGATACTGATTGCCGACAAAATGCACCCGGTAGCGGCAGTGAAACAATGCGCTGATTATTACTATTCCCGAACCTATACCCTTGGCGAACTGGCCAAGTTTATGGAAAAGCCGCAGCATCTCGTCGAAGAAATGTTGCTGCGCCTTTCTTTTTTGGGATTTGTCAGGTATAATTCGGAAACCATGATGGTTGAAGTGCAGGAACGTGCTTATGACTTTCTGAAAAAAAACGCAGGCCTCCAGGATTATGATGTGATCCGGTTCGAATCTGTTCATCAACAACCTCAGGCCAATGCCATTCTAAACCTGGTCGATAATCATCTGAAAGTTTTTTGGATCAGATCGATTGAACTCAGCCAAACACGCAGGGTCACCATTTTCCCTGCTAATCAGACCATTGAAATTCTGAAAGGCAGGGACATTCTGTTTGATGGCGAAGTCCAGGGAGGCCTGATCCATTTTTTTAGCCAGCAATTCCGCTTTCATTACGATGATTTTTCAATAAGGTTGGGCAAGGTTGATCAAATCAGGATGCAGGTTTACGAGAAGCTGGCAAAGAAAAACGAGGTGCCATTGCTGGCTAACGTAACTTCAGTGATCGAAAACACCAGGGGTGTACTAAAGATCGACGAGCCAACTAATAAATCGGGATTAAAAGTGCAGGAATTTCCGGAATACCCTATTCTGCAGACTGATACCAACGCGTATGTGTATTATGATCAAAAGGAAATTCTGAATGGAGTGTATCCACGTAAAACATTCAATTTCAACATATCGCCATTTACCCTGAAGGGTTTAAATGGGTATAGTTTCAGTGATTCGCTAATCTTCCCCGGACTGTTTATCACGGCTGATATTTTCCCGCCCCTGGAATTGGCATTACGGCATCAAACCGATCATTCTCTTGGTTTTGAAACGCTTAAAACCCCTGAGGAAGGTTATCCTGTTTATAAGGGTAAAGGTCAATTTTTCAATAGTATAGCGATGAGCAAAGCCGGACTTAAAGGATCCGGCAGACTCGAATATCTCAATTCAACCCTGATTTCAGATGATTTCCTCTTTCTCCCTGATCGGGTGAACACCATGGCTACATTATTTGCTGTAAACAAGGATACCACCGCTGCCGGTAATCCGAAAACGAACGGTCAACAGATGTCGGTAAAATGGTATCCCGGGAGTGATAAACTGGTTGCGCAAGGTACCAGGGAGCCACTCAGCATGTACGGCAATGGGAAGTTCGACGGCGAGTTATCCCTTGAACCCGGGGCTTTGACCGGAAAAGGCACCATCCGTTTTAACGGCTATTCAATAACATCCAATAAATTCAAGTTCTTTCAGGACAGTTATGAATCCCTGGATGGAGTCCTCAGAATCTTTCGGGATTCTACGGCTCAAAAGGCCGATCCAACCCTGGTAAATGATTCCAGTAACTTGTTGGTGGCCAGTCAGTTTAATGGATTGGTGGATGTTGGAAACCAAAAAGCGCGATTTGAGCCGGCAGGAAAAGACTCACGTGTTGAGTTTACACAAAATCGCTTTGAAGGCAAGCCCACTGTGTTTAACTGGGATATTGCAAACGGGCAATTGAACCTTGAGGAAGTGAAATTCAGAATGGCCCGGAATCCTTCTGATTCGCTCAATTTCAGATCCGGAATAGCCGATTTTGCAGTAAAAGATCAGTCCATTTTTGCTCATAGCGTTGATTATATCGATGTTGCAGATGTCCGTGTATTTCCGGCAGACCGGAGCCTGGTGATCAGACAAGATGCAAAAATTGATTCCCTTATGCAGGCAACCATCGTTAGCAGGGACACCACACTGGTTCACCGGATAACCAATGCCACCGTGACGATCATTGATCAAAAAAAATATAACGCAAAAGGCTTTTACCAATACCGGGATGTTGCCGGGCGTGATTTCTTCATCGCCTTCTCAGATATCCAGCCCGACAAAAACGGGATATCTTTTGGGAAAGGAATGATCCCGGTGGAAAATAATTTCAGCCTGAGCCCCGCATTTAAATATTATGGTTCCGTAGAATGGAACAATAATGAGCGGTTTCTGCTCTTTGACGGACAAACCCAACTCAGCCATGCATGCCCTAACATTACCCTGCAATGGATCCGGTTTACCAGCCGGATTTATCCCGGTTCCGTTTCCATTCCGATTGATTCGATCACTACCAACGATCAGAATGAACGATTATTCAAAGGCTTTTTCCTTTCCAATCAGCCCGTTGAACTTTATTCCACTTTTGTTGGCCCGCATACGCGCTATAGCGATCAACCCCTGATATCTGCTTATGGGTGGTTGTGGTATGATGAACCCAAAGGTCAGTACAAGCTGGCCTCTGCAGAGAAAAAAGCTGATCCTGAAGCTGATGGCCCCATGTTATCCCTTGATGCGGATGGATGCCTTACAGAAGCGAAGGGGCCCCTGACGCTTGGTGTTGATCTTGGCCAGGTGAAGCTAAACGGAGCTGGCAGGTTGATCCATGATCTCAGGAAAGACAGCGTGAGGGGGTCGGTTATTCTAACCTTGGATTTCTTTTTTGACCCGAAAATTCTGGATTTCATGACCAAGTCGATCAACAATGCTGCCGGACTTGAACCGGTCAACTATAGTGACCCGGCCTTCCGGGATGCCTTTAAAGATCTTCTTGGCAGAACAAAGGGAAAAGAATTGCTTGATCAGATCAGTCTGATTGGAAAGTGGAGAAAGATACCTGATGAATTGCTTCACACCATGGTTTTTACTGATGTCCGTTTCAAATGGAACCCGGAAACAGGTTCCTATCAATCCACCGGAAAGATCGGGATCGGTAATATAATGGGCGAACCGATTAATAAGAAAGTGAATGGTTTCATAGAGATCATGCACCGGAGAGGAGGCGACGCCTTAACTTTATATATTGAGATCGACCGGCAGAACTATTTCTTTCTCACCTATTCCCGCGGCGTGATGCAATGTGTTGCCGGACCAGGCTTTGAAAAATTCAATACCATGATCCGAGGCTCAAGTGAAGCTAACCGAAGACAAAAGACTGCCCCGGGCGAAGCTGAATATCAATACTATATAGGAACATACGCACAGGTGTCGGAGTTTTTGCGGAGATTCAATGTAGAGCGGTAACGACGTTCCTGTTCGTTTCCCAGAGGTCGAAATTCTCAATGCGATCACCGTTTATCTCGAAGCGCACCGCCGTCCTGACTTGGTGTATTCCATAATGGCCTGCCGCACCCGGGTTGATGTGGAGCATTTGACGGCCAGGGTCGTTCTTAATTTTCAGGATATGTGAATGGCCACAGATGAATAACTTAGGTTTAAACTGATTGAGCCGCTTCACAACCTCGTTCAGATAATGTCCTGAATAGAATCCGATGTGCGTAATCATCACTTTAACTTCCTCAACGGTAAACTCCAGAAATTCCGGCAGTTCCCTTCTAACCTCCCATCCGTCGATATTGCCGTACACTCCCCTGAAAACCCGGCCTTCGGCTAAAACATCCATCACTCTCGTATCACCAAGATCTCCGGCATGCCAGATTTCATCGCAATCCTTGAAAAAATCCAGTACTGGTTGGTCAATTTGGCCATGAGTATCTGATAAAACTCCAATTCTGATCATGCAGCAAATATAATCAGTTGCGGAATTTTTACATTTACGGAAATAATTCAAATCCATTACTGATGAAAAAGCTTATTACCTTGATTATGACCATTATCATGATTGCCGGCATCCAGACAGTCAATGCACAGGAAGCCAAATCTCAGGACTCCGGCTGCTCTTAACCCCAAGAACATTAAATAGGTATGCACCTGTTTTATGCACCGGGATTAACGGATGAGCAAACCTTTACGCTTAGTCCTGATGAATCGCACCATGCGGTCAGGGTTCTGAGATTAAATCCGGCTAATGAAATTATTCTGGTCAACGGTCTGGGCGGTTGGTATCATTCAATGATCACCCACCCCGACCCGAAAGCCTGCACGGTAGAAATCATCAGGCATTCCCTTGATATCGGGAAACCTGCTTATCATCTTCATATCGCCATCGCTCCTACCAAGCAGATCGATCGTTATGAGTGGTTTCTTGAAAAAACCACCGAGATCGGAATCAGCGAAATTACACCCATAATCTGCGAACACTCTGAGCGAAAGGATGTTAAAAACGATCGGCAAATGCGTATCGTTATTGCGGCCATGAAACAATCACTCAAGGCTTTTCATCCGCTCATACACGAACAGGTATCGTTCAATAACTTCATGAAGAACATCATCCCCGGTGCTAAAACAATTGCCCACTGCCAGTCTGGAAATAAACTTTGGCTGAACGAAATTATACATCCAAACGAACCGGTTACCATTCTGATCGGTCCCGAAGGTGACTTCAGTGATGCGGAGATCGCTGCTGCAACTGAAAATGGTTACCTGCCAATAACTTTGGGCAGCAGCCGTCTGCGCACCGAAACTGCAGGGGTGGTAGCCTGCCATACCATTTCTTGGCTTTGCAGAGAGTTTTAAGATTTTTTCTCCACGGATTTTTTTGTTATCTTGTAAGAGGTTGGTAACACAGCAAATAATCTGAAAGGCTTATGTTAGGAAGAACAAGAAATAAGCGGCAGCTTGATATTTTCGAGGTTCCGATCGAACGGTTTATTAATCGGAATCACGAATTTGCCATCGGAGCAGATCACATTGACTGGGAATCCCTTGAAGAACATTTCAGACCATTTTACTCCCCCAGGGGACGTCCTTCGATTCCGCCCCGTAAAATCATCGGCATGATCCTCTTAAAAGAGCGATTCAGTCTGAGTGATGAAAAAGTATTAAAGATCTGGCCGGAAAATCCGTACTGGCAGTATTTCTGCGGCGAAGTCCATTTCCGGACCGAGAAACCCTTCACAACCAGCGAACTCACAAGCTTTCGGCGCAGGATAGGACCAGCGGGCATTGAAATGATCAGGAATATCACGATAAAGGAATTCGGTAATCCAGACGGAAAGAAGTACAAATCCTACTCGGATAGACGGAAACGAAACTTTTGGAAGCGCATAATAGGTTAAGAACGTTAAGAGAGTTAAGAGCGTAAAGAAAGGGAAGAATGGCACGTTTGTGGTTATATTTCCTTCTCAGTGTGATGCCCGTATCGGGTATAAATCAGGTATCTATGCAATCGAACAAAAAAGATAGGCAGCCTGCGGTAGCTGGATCATTTTATCCATCTGATGCTGCCGGGTTAAAGAAAATGATTTCCGGTTTCATGGCATCCGCAAAGCCAGATCAAACAACCGGGCTGGTAAGGGCAATTGTGGTTCCCCATGCAGGCTATGTTTTTTCGGGAGGGGTGGCCGCATCCGGCTATAATCAACTGAACCCGGATCAGGTTTACAAAAGGGTTTTTATCCTGGCCTCATCGCACCGCTTCAGTTTTGGAAAGGCGTCGGTTTACACACAAGGTGATTATATTACCCCGTTAGGCCGTGTACCGGTTGATACCGAAATTGCAAATGAACTGATCAGAAATTCCGAGGCATTCACCGATTATCCCGAGGCTCATATCACCGAACATAGCATTGAAGTGCAGCTGCCGTTTTTACAAACCCGGCTGAAATACCCGTTCAAGATCGTTCCCATTGTTTTGGGAACCCAGGTGCCGGCAGTTTGTGAACATATTGCTGATGCCCTTAAACCTTATTTTAACAGCGAAAACCTGTTTGTGATCAGTGCTGATTTTTCGCATTATCCTGCTTATGAAGATGCTGTGAAGGTTGACGACATCACGGCAAAAGCCTTCTGCACCAATTCACCTACCGAGTTTATTAATGCCATCCGCAACAATGATAAACTCCGGATACCCGAACTGGCTACCAGCATGTGCGCCTGGCCCTCCGGACTCACCTTGCTTTATCTTACTCAGGGAAACAACACCCTGTTGTTCAATAAGATTGATTACAAAAACTCGGGCGACATCAAACCGTATGGCGATAAAGCCAGTGTGGTTGGTTACCATGCTATTTGTATCTCTGAGTCAAAGACATCAGGTTTCGAATTAACCGATGCAGATAAGCACGAATTGATGCGTATTGCCCGGAGCACGTTAGATTCCTATATAAGAAACCGAACAATACCTCCATTAAATTCAACCGGATACAGTGAAAATCTCAAAATGAAGGCAGGTGCCTTCGTAACTTTAACAATCGATGGCAACCTTCGGGGGTGTATCGGGTCATTTGAACCTGATATCCCGCTTTACAAGGTTATCCAGGAGATGGCTATAGCTGCTTCCACTCAGGACAACCGGTTTCAGCCCGTAAAAGTTCAGGAGATCGAGTCTATCCATGTTGAAATATCGGTTTTAACCCCGATGCATAAGATAAAGAATATCAGTGAAATCCAATTGGGCAAAAATGGAATCTATATAAAAAAAGGGGTTCAGGGCGGAACATTTTTACCGCAGGTAGCTACCGATACCGGCTGGACACTGGATGAATTTCTGGGCCACTGTGCGCGGGACAAGGCCGGGATCGGCTGGACCGGCTGGAAGGATGCTGATATCTATATATATGAGGCTCTTATCTTTGAGGAGGATATCCCAAAGAAAAAATGAATGCGCCTTATTTACTGATTCCAATCGAACTGATATTGCTGATCCTTTATGGTATCAGCCTGCTATTCAGCCGGTTGGACATAATAAGCAAATCCATCCACCGGAAAATATGGAATTATAGTCTCCTGGCCACTTTTCTCGTAGCTGCCATTCTCGGAACCCTGATGGCTGTGCAAATCAATTATAAGATGGAGGTTCCCTGGACTGAAAAAGTTCTTAAATGGCACGTCAATTTTGGCATTGCTTTATCACTTATCGGGGTATTTCATCTGCTGTGGAATTGGCGGTATTATTTTCCGGTAAAATCGGCAGGTCGCAAAAGAGGGAGGACTCAAAGATCCTTCCCTTCAGGCGTATCCGCGGGGAAAATATTCCGGACGGGAGTACCCGCGGGTCCTCCCCTACTATTTTTAATTGGGTTTTGCGGCATTGCTTTTCAAACATTTATGATCAGGGAATTACTCGCATTGTTCCAGGGAAACGAACTTATGTTATCACTGATCCTATTTCTGTGGTTACTGATCACCGGAACCGGAGCCCTAACCGGCAATCGTGCCGGGGCTATTATCAGCACAGAACCCCGGGAGAACCGGCGTAAATCTTTTCTTCTCGTTCTCACCCTTATCATTCTTCCATTCTTCTCGATTCCGTTAATGTATTATTGCAAAAGCCTGTTTTTTGCTCCCGGGATCGAAGCGGGTCCGGTGGCTTTTACGGGCTTTCTGCTTTTGATCCTGGCCCCTTTCTGCTTCCTGAATGGTTTCGCCTTTACTTTCATTACCAGATTATTACAGTCCTCAGGGCTGAACATCAGAAAAGCCTATGCCTGGGAGAGTATGGGGGGTGCTACCGCAGGACTTATTTGCACACTTGCAATCCTGACCGGTATTCTGACACCACCTGCCGGCCGATGGATTGAGAAGTTATTTCATCCCAATGAAGAGATAATTGCCACCAGATCGGGCTCATCCGGCCGATTGACAATCACCAGGAGCGGCGATCAGGTGAATATTTTCGAAAATGGCATTCTCTCCCAATCTTCAGGAAACACCCTGGTATGTGAGGAGATGGCCCATTTTGCCATGATACAGAATCCGAACCCCCGAAATGTTCTGGTTATCGGAGGATTGCTTTCGGGTATCCATCAGGAATTGGCTAAATATCCCTGCAATCGCATTGATTTGGCGGAGCCGGATCCGCAAATTTTCAGGTTGGCCAAACGTCTTAACCTGATTCAGGAATCGATCCCGCCCTTTCGATATATCAGAAAAACACTATCAGCCTGGATCAATCATTCAGATATTCAATATGATATCATCCTTGTGATGCTTCCCGGCCCGCAAAATCTGAGTTTGAACCGGTTCTATACCGCTGAATTCTTCCATCGCCTGAAAAACTGCCTGGCTCCGGGCGGGATAGTCTCAGTAATGCTGCCTGGAACAGCTAATTACGTTTCAGGAGAAGCCATCGCCGCTATCGGTCCGGTTATCAATGCCATGCGGACATCCTTCAGCCGGTCCCTCCTTTTTCCCGGCGAGAACAATTACCTGATTGGAGGAAGTACCCTACTCAGCACGGATATTTTATCAGAATTGAAATCCAGAAACATTCAGACACTTTATGTTTCCGATGGTTATTTTGATGAAGATCTGTTAAAAGCCCGAATGGAAGAGATCAACCGGGTTATGGGATCAGAACCTGCTATTAATACCGATCTTAAACCCAGAGCCTATTTCGGGCAGATCGCCTGGTGGCTGGGGCATTTTCCGGTGCGGATATTATGGCCGCTGGTTGCGATTCTGGCTATGCTTGTGGTCAGCGGCCTGGTTTCCGGCCGCTCCGCATTCAGCGGCATGTTTATTATGGGTGCCGGTGCTTCGGGGATAGAGATCATTCTGCTTTTTCTTATCCAGATTACAGTTGGGTCACTTTATCTGTTCACCGGGCTCCTGCTGGCTTCCTTTATGGCAGGCCTCGCCCTTGGCAGCATCCGAACATTCAGCGGCATACCCGGCAAACTTGCCTCAAGCAGCACCTTTATCCTCCTGGCATTCACGATGGTCACTGCATTGTTAGCAGGACTTGCAATCTGGATGACCAAATCAGGCAATCTAATCCTGATCAAAACAGCATTGATTATAATACTAACCTTTGTCTCAGCCCTGCTCACGGGACTTTTTTTCGCCTATCTCACGAGTATCCTGCCCGATCCAAGATCGAACGGACAGCTATATGTTTATGATCTGATGGGTGCTGCGTTCGGCGCACTGGTGTATCCGATGGTAGTTATACCGATATTTGGCCTTCTGCCGGCTATCGGTATCATTTCCGGTTCAGGAATATTAATTTTGGTCTTGTTAAAATCCGGACTGAAATGACGTGCGGGATGTCAGATGAATAAAAGAGAATTTTTAAAAAATGCAGCTACGGCAGGAATTTCGACCTGTTTGTACGGCATATATGGTTTTGGAAATAAAACATTAAACACGATGAATGAGCAAAATAATACGAAGCCTGGTGAACTTGAAGCCAGACATTACATTGAAACACCAAGAGGGATAAAATGCCTGATTTGTCCGAATGAATGTACCCTCAAGGAGGGGGAACTGAGTGTTTGCCATAACCGGATCGCACGCGATGGCAAGCTTTATACCATGTCATACGGAAATCCCTGTGCGATCCATATGGATCCTGTTGAGAAAAAACCATTGCTTCATTTTCTGCCGGGATCGCTAACCTTTAGTATAGCGACTGCCGGGTGCAACTTTGCCTGCCTCAACTGTCAGAACTGGGAGATTAGCCAAACCAGCCCAACCCAAACCCGCAACTTCGATGCAAATCCCGAGACGGTTGTTAACCAGGCTATCCGGGAACAATGTAAATCGATAGCCTATACCTATTCCGAGCCCATTACTTTTTTCGAATATATGATCGATACGGCAACACTGGCCAAAAGTCGGGGGGTAAAGAATATCATGGTTTCAAATGGTTATATTAATCAGGAGCCTCTGCTTGAATTATGCAAAGTAATTGACGCTGCGAATATTGATCTGAAGACTTTTGATCCGGTGACTCATTTAAAGCTAACGGCCGGTAATCTGAAACCCGTGCTCGAAACGCTGAAAACGTTTAAAGACCAGGGAGTCTGGCTTGAGATCACCAATCTGCTCATTCCCGACTGGACAGACAATTTCGACCAGATAACCAAAATGTGCGATTGGTTGGCAAAGGAAGGATTTACAGATTATCCGCTGCATTTCAGCCGGTTTCATCCACAGCACAAACTAACCCGTTTGCCCGCAACACCGCTCCAGGCACTCACGCGTGCCAAGGATATTGCCTTGAAAGCAGGACTGAAATTTGTGTACATCGGTAATGTACCGGGCATTGGCGGCGAGGATACCTATTGTCCGAATTGTAAAGTCCTTTTAGTCAAGCGCAAAGGATTTGAAATCGAACAAAACCTGATTGCCGGCAATCGATGCCCCAAGTGCCAGACCACAGTGGCAGGGAGGTGGTGAGAGGCTGTCGGTTGCAGGTTGCAGGTTGTTAGGTTGTTGTGATTGTTATGATGGTTGTGGTGGTTGTGATGGTTGTGATGGTTGTGGGTTGTGAGTTGTCGGTTATCGGTTAGGTCGCAACTTGCATCTTGCAACAATCATAACAATCATAACAATCATAACAACCATAACTCACAACCGACAACCGGCATTGACATAAATCACTTATTTAACGATGTACATCAGTTTTTCCATGACAAATGATATCCGAAGGTATTTCTATATCTACATCCATATATATCGGAAAATTCTACTTTTGCCTGATAATTTTCTAACACTATGAGCAGCGAATCCCTGGTTCTTTTCTTTATTGTTGGTGTTGTTCTTGTTGGAGGAGCAGTTTTGTTCTCCACTTTCGTAGCACCGCGCATCAGCAAATCACCCGTTAAATTCGAACCCTATGAATGCGGTATCCCTGCCGAAGGGAATGCCTGGATCCAGTTTAACGTCGGGTACTATCTCTTTGCGATTGTATACCTGATATTTGACGTGGAAACAGTGTTTGTTTTCCCCTGGGGTGTGGTAATGAGAGAAATCGGCTTAAGGGCTTTTGTCGAGATCGTGATTTTCTTCCTGATCCTTGGCTTGGGCCTGTTGTATGCCTGGAAAAAAGATGCTTTGAAATGGGTTTAAAAATCAAATCCATGAAATATGAGGATTTCCAGGATAATGATACCCTGGAGATCTTCAAACAATCAGGAGGCAATATCCTGATGACCACGATTGATGACATCGTCAACTGGGGACGTTCAAACTCCATATGGCCGCTGACTTTTGCCACGAGCTGCTGCGGAATCGAAATGATGGCTGCCGGTGCTCCGCGACACGACTTCTCCCGTTTCGGGATGGAAGTATACCGGGCTACCCCTCGCCAGGCCGATGTGATTGTTGTGGCCGGAACCATTGTGCACAAAATGGCGCCGGTTTTGAAACGCCTTTACGATCAGATGGCCGATCCGAAATATGTTATAGCCATGGGTGCCTGCGCCTGCTCGGGCGGACCCTTCTATTATAATACCTATTCGGTGGTACGCGGTGTTGATCATGTGATCCCCGTGGATGTATATGTCCCAGGCTGCCCTCCCCGTCCGGAAGCTTTGCTTTATGGAGTTTTGCAACTGCAGCGCAAAATGAAAACCGATACCATGAGGAGTCCGCGCGATCCGATGGAGAACTATATTTAATCAGCCGGATATGGAAAAAGAGCAATTAGGACAAGTCCTTTCAGAATTGTTTCCTTCTTTGGAAATCAATACCTCCCAGGATCCGGTCCGGGTTAAAGCGGATACCGGATCTATTCATAGCCTGGCCATGACACTCCGCGATGACAGCCGGTTTCAGTTTGATTACCTGTTTAATATGTACGGGATTGACCGCGAGGACCGGTTTACCCTCGTTTATTACCTGGAATCTACCATTTTTAGGCATATCGTTGCCATCGAAACAGACCTTGCCGATCATGATAATCCGGTAGTTGAGTCTATCAGTGACCTCTGGAAAACAGCAGAATTTCAGGAACGCGAAATCTATGACCTGATGGGGGTCAGTTTTACCAACCATCCCGATCCCAGGCGATTGTTTTTAGAAGATGGCTGGGCTTTCCCGCTTAGAAAAGATTACAAGGACGATATAAACTTTATCGAACGTTAGCCCATGCAGGAAGTTGAATTGCAAGATATTCTGACCGCCAGAGAAGACGGTGACTATATCATCAATATCGGGCCGCAGCACCCTTCTACGCACGGCGTACTCCGGTTTGTCGTATCGCTTAAGGGAGAAATGCTGGAATATGTGATTCCGCACTGTGGCTATATCCACCGCGGCATCGAGAAAATGTGCGAACGGCTCACCTATCCCCAGATCATCCACCTTACCGACCGAATGGATTATTTGTCAGCCCACATGAACAACGAAGCGGTATCCCTGCTGGTTGAGAAGGCAACCGGTGTTGAAGTTCCCGAGCGCGTAAAATATATCCGAACCATTTTATCTGAACTCCAGCGTATTCAGTCACATCAGCTTTGGTGGGCCGCATTCGGAATGGATATGGGAGGATTAACCTGCTTTTTCTACGGTTTGCGCGACAGGGAAAAGATTCTGGATATTTTCGAAGAATCCTTCGGTTCCAGACTGCTTCACAGCTATATATGCCCCGGCGGAGTAATGAACGATATTCATCCGAACTTTCAGAAAAGGACAAAAGAATTCATTAAATACTTCAGGAAAAAACTTCCCGAATATGATGAGCTGCTTACGGGCAATATCATTTTTGAGATGAGGACAAAAGGGATGGGAGTGTTATCCAAAGGAGAAGCAATCAGTTATGGTTTGACCGGCCCTCCCGGACGAGCTTCGAATTTTGCCTGCGATATCCGTAAATTGTATCCATACAGTGCCTATGACAAAGTGGAATTCAAAGAAATTCTCTACACCGAAGGCGATACCTGGGCAAGATATAAAGTTCGTATGGCTGAGATGTGGGAGTCAATGAAAATCATTGAACAACTGATAGATAATATACCTGAAGGTGATTTTACCATCAAAATGAAACCGGTGATAAGACTTCCTGAAGGCGAGTACTCGCAACGGGTTGAAACTGCAAGGGGTGAACTGGGAGTGTACGTGGTTAGTAAAGGTGAAAAAACTCCATACCGGATGCATTTCCGTACGCCAAACTTCTCCAACCTGTTTGTAATGAACCGGCTGGCAGCCGGCAATAAGATTGCTGACCTGATTGCCATCAGCGGATCCCTCGATCTCGTTATTCCTGATATTGACCGATAGTTCAACCGAATACAACCATAAAGATGCCGTTTAATATTTACGACTTCTCAGGCACCACAAAGGCCATCGACCAATTCCTGTATGCTAAGATGCCTCCAACCTGGGCATTTATTACAGAATTAGCCATTGTGGGATTAATTATACTGCTTTTCTATGCAGTCATTGGGCTGTACCTCGTTTATCTCGAACGCAAGGTATGCGCTTTTATGCAGAACCGGGTCGGGCCCAACCGGGTCGGCAAGTGGGGACTGTTTCAAACCATTGCCGACCTCATCAAGTTGCTGATGAAAGAATTGATCACCATCAGGAAAGCGGATAAACTTCTGTTTAACATCGCTCCATTTATTGTGATCATTGCTTCCTTTATGGCTATTGCTGCCATCCCGTTTGCCAAAGGATTACACGCCGTTGATTTTAACATCGGCGTTTTTTATATGATGGCTGTTTCATCCATTGGGGTAATCGGAATTCTGCTGGCCGGATGGTCGAGCAACAGTAAATACTCCCTGATCGGGGCAATGCGAAGCGGAGCACAGGTTGTCAGTTATGAGTTGTCGGTTGGCCTCGCGTTATTGTCGGTTGTTATTTTTAGCGGATCGATGCAACTGTCAACGATTATAGAAAGCCAGGCTAATGGATGGTGGATCTTTAAAGGACACATTCCTGCAATCATCTCCTTCGTTATTTTCCTGATTGCCAGTACTGCTGAGATCAACCGCGGTCCGTTTGACCTTGCTGAAGCTGAATCTGAATTAACAGCCGGTTTCCATACCGAATATTCCGGCATCCGTTTCGCCTTCTTTTTCCTGGGCGAATACATGAATATGTTTATCGTTGCATCACTGGCTGCCACTGTGTTTCTCGGTGGCTGGATGCCGCTCCATATCGGCAATCTGCAAGGGTTTAATCATGTAATGGACTTTATTCCACCGATCTTCTGGTATTTCGGGAAAACAATCTTCATCATGTACCTGATTATGTGGTTCAAATGGACGTTCCCAAGGTTAAGGATCGACCAGTTGCTGACACTGGAGTGGAAATATTTACTTCCTATCAACCTGGTGAACATTCTGATCATCTCTTTCATCGTCCTCATGGGATGGTACATTAAATAACGACTATGAATTCAGTAGGCAAATACTTCAGCGATATTTTCTATGGGCTAAAATCCCTCTGGAAAGGACTTATGGTTACCGGATACTACTTTGTACATCCGAAACAGATTGTAACTCAGCAATATCCGGAAAATCGCAAAGAACTGAAAATGTTCGACCGGTTTAAGGGCGAGTTGATCCTTGCGCATGATGAAAATAATTTTCACCATTGCAACGGATGCGGTATCTGCCAGTTAAATTGTCCAAACGGTTCCATCGAAATCATTGCCGATTCGGTTCCCAACGAGGATGGCAAAGCTGAACGCATTATCGATAAGCATATTTATCATCTGTCGATGTGCACCTTTTGCGCTTTGTGCGTTAAAAGCTGTCCGAGCAATGCACTTGCCTTTTCACAGGAATTTGAGCATGCTGTTTTTGATCGTAACAAGCTCACCAAAGTATTGAATCAACCCGGATCACGGATTAAAAAAGAGCCTAAAGAGCCGAAAGCACCTAAACCGCCCACCGATACTGTTCCGAAGTCTAACCCAGCTAACTAAACCGATATGGCACTGAATGTCTTAATGTTTTATCTTCTTTCTGCCGTTATTGTGATCTGTTCGGTACTGACTATAACAACCACACGGATCCTTCGGGCGGCTTTTTACCTCCTTTGTGTATTGGTAGCTACAGCAGGGTACTACTTCATGGTTAATTATCAGTTTATGGCAGGGGTTCAGCTGGTGCTTTATGCCGGAGGGATCGTTGTTCTGATCATTTTCTCGATTCTGCTCACCAGCCATATCAGTCATAAATTTGCCAAACCTGAAGCTATGAGGCTGGTTATGGGCATCCTGGTGGGATTATCGGGATTCGCTCTTTCAACAATCGCCATCCTTAAGTTTACCTTTACTCCCTCAAACGCACCTGCCATGAAAGTGGATATGCAGGCTATCGGAACACAATTGCTGGGTACCGGTAAAAATGGATACGCCCTGCCTTTTGAGGTGATCAGTATCCTGCTCCTCGCCGCGATGATCGGCGCCATCATCATCGCTAAAAAAGGCAAATAAATAAACCCTAAACTCTAAACAACCATATATGTTACAAGGAATCCCCATAACCCACGTGCTGATTGTCAGCTCATTTATGTTTTTTACAGGTGTTTGCGGTTTTATCATCCGGCGTAACATGATCACGATTCTCATGTCAATAGAGCTGATCCTGAACGCTGTCAATATTAACCTGGTCGTTTTCAATAAATACCTGTTTCCTGATCAGCTTCAGGGGCATTTTTTCGCCCTGTTTGTAGTCGGGATCGCTGCCGCTGAAGCATCAGTTGCAATTGCCCTTATTATCAATATATACAGGCGATTGAACTCGATCAGCGTCGATAAAGTCAATGAAATGAAGTATTAATCCAACCATTTGGCTGTTATGAATTATTCATTAACCATATTGATCCTCCTGATTCCTTTCGCAACATTCCTGTTCAACGGGCTTGTCGGAATGAAGTTTAAGCCCATTGTATCCGGTTTAATTGGTACGATAGGACTTGGAGTGATCACACTTCTGGCTTATCTCACTGCCTGGCAGTATTTCTTTGTCGATGGAATGGTCGGCGGTTCATTCCCGAAAGTTATCGCGATGTCGATGGAATGGCTTCGGTTGACCGATGCATTAAGGATCCAGATCGGTATTCTGCTCGACCCGATTTCGGTGATGATGCTGGTGGTGATTACCACGGTGTCCTTCATGGTTCACATTTACAGCCTGGGTTATATGAAAGGCGAAAAAGGATTCGAACGGTTCTTTTCGTTCTTATCACTCTTTTCTTTCTCCATGCTCGGGTTGGTTATAGCCACCAATATCTTCCAGATGTACATTTTCTGGGAACTGGTTGGGGTATCCTCTTTTCTGCTGATCGGATTCTATTATTCGAAAGATTCGGCTGTTGCTGCATCGAAAAAGGCATTTATCGTAACCCGGTTTGCTGACCTTGGCTTCCTGATTGGGATACTCCTTTTGTCATATTTCACCCAGACATTTGATTTTAAAGTACTTACAGGCACCGATCAGAGCATCTTTGCCCAAACAGCCGGTGTTAGTTTCCTGGGCATGTCGGTCATGACCTGGGCCGCACTGCTCATATTTATGGGCGGAGCCGGAAAATCCGCCATGTTTCCGTTACATATCTGGTTGCCCGATGCCATGGAAGGCCCGACACCTGTGTCCGCCCTTATCCATGCTGCAACGATGGTTGTAGCCGGTGTATTTCTGGTTGCCCGGATGTTTCCGGTATTCTACTTCCAGGCCCCGGATGCTTTGACAGTCATCTCCTATGTGGGAGGATTTACCTCCCTGTTTGCGGCGGCAATTGCCTGTACCCAGTATGATATCAAGCGGGTACTGGCCTTCTCTACCCTGTCGCAAATCGGTTACATGATGCTGGCGCTCGGCGTTTCGGGTTATGGCGGTCATGAAGGCGTTGGTTACATGGCCTCCATGTTCCATCTCTTCAACCATGCCATGTTTAAAGCATTACTCTTCCTGGGTGCCGGATCGATCATCCACGCTGTTCACAGCAATGTGATGCAGGATATGGGTGGCTTAAGGAAATACCTGCCAATTACCCATATCACCTTCCTGATTGCCTGTCTGACTATTGCCGGAGTTCCATTCCTATCCGCGTTCTTCAGTAAAGATGAAATTCTGGTAGCAGCATACGAACACAATAAGTTGCTGTTTGCAGTCGAATTCCTGGTAGCCGGATTAACCGCTTTCTATATGTTCCGGCTCTATTTCAACATTTTCTGGGGCAAGGAGACGCATTATCATCACACACCGCACGAGTCTCCTAAAACGATGACCATTCCGTTAATGATTCTCGCACTCGGTTCGGTCTTTGCAGGCTATATTCCTTTCAGCAAATTGGTTACATCGGATTCGATGCCATTTGAATCCCACATGGATTTTGGAATTGCGATTCCATCGGTTCTGATCGGGTTGACCGGTATTCTTATCGCCTGGATTTTATATAAGAAAGAATCAAAGATACCTGAACGGATTTCGAAATCCCTCGGTGGTTTTTACCAGGCGGTATACCATAAATTCTATATCGATGAGGTGTATATGTTTATTACCAAGAAGATCATTTTCAATTGCATAGCACGACCGGTTGCCTGGTTCGACAGGCACATTGTTGACGGAACCATGAATGGCATCGGCTGGATCACTGTTACCAGTTCAAGAAACATCAAAGGTATGCAATCAGGGAACCTGCCTCAATATGGTATGGTTTTCGTACTTTCTGCGATCATCCTGGTACTTATATTTTCTTTTCTAATCTGATCATTGAGGTTTAATCTGAAATAGAAACCGATTATGAATATTCTGAACCTGCTTATTATTATTCCAGTACTGACGGTTATTGGCATCGTTTTTACCAAAGACTTTAAGGGCGCAAGGGTGGCTGCTGCGGTTGGCATGACGCTTCAGCTGATTACTGCGGTGATTCTTGTAATCAGCTTCTTTGCACAACGCAAAGCCGGCATAACAGGGGAGTTTCTCTTCCTGAGTGATTTTACCTGGTTTAAAACCCTTAATATTCACTATTCCGTAGGCGTCGACGGCATTGCTGTTTGGATGCTCTTGCTTGCATCAATAGTTGTTTTTGCCGGCATTTTCGCCTCCTGGCAGGTTGAATATCTTGCCCGCGAATTTTTTATCTCCCTGATATTGCTGGCAACCGGAGTTTTCGGGTTCTTTATTTCACTCGATCTCTTTACGATGTTCCTCTTCTATGAACTCGCTGTGATCCCGATGTATCTGCTTATCGGCATCTGGGGCAGCGGGCCGAAGGAATATTCTGCCATGAAGCTGACGCTTATGCTGATGGGAGGTTCCGCACTTTTAGTAGTAGGATTATTAGGTCTTTACTTCTACTCTTCCGCAGCCGGGCCTGTCACTTTTAACCTGCTCGAGTTATCGAAAATATCTTTCCCGTTAGCGATGCAGCGATTCTTCTTTCCATTCCTGTTCGTGGGCTTTGGAATCCTGGGAGCCTTGTTCCCGTTGCATACCTGGTCGCCGGACGGCCACTCCTCGGCACCTACGGCTGTTTCCATGCTTCATGCCGGCGTTCTGATGAAGCTTGGAGGATATGGCTGTATGCGGGTTGCCATGTTCCTGCTGCCTGAAGCCGCGCAGGAGATGTCGTGGATATTCCTGATACTAGCTACAATCAGCATTGTTTACGGGGCTTTCGGAGCCATCTGGCAAAAAGACCTCAAGTATATCAACGCTTATTCTTCTGTGAGTCATTGCGGGCTTGTTCTCTTTGCCCTGTTGATGATGAATAGAACATCCATGAACGGAGCTGTCATTCAGATGATTTCACATGGCTTAATGACGGCCCTCTTCTTTGCCCTGATCGGGATGATTTACGGAAGAACACACACCCGGAATATCGATCAGATGGGCGGACTAATGAATGTTATACCTTTCCTTAGTGTTGCTTATGTTATTGCAGGTCTGGCATCCCTTGGTCTTCCGGGATTAAGCGGTTTTGTTGCCGAAATGACCATTTTTATCGGTTCATTCCAGCATCCGGATACTTTCCACCGGGTTGCAACCATTATTGCCACAACATCCATTGTCGTTACTGCTGTATATATCCTACGGGTTGTCGGAAAACTGCTGCTCGGCCAGATCAGGGAAAAAGAATACCTCGAATTCCCCGATGCAAAATGGTATGAGCGAATCAGCGTAGTCGTTCTGATACTGCCGATCGCAATAATCGGTTTTTACCCATCCTATCTGTCCAGCACACTTTTGGATGCGCTCAATCCTATTATCGAACGGTTAACAGCCATGCTATAAAATATTAAAGAGATGGACATTGCTTCTTTCAACCTCATGCGAAACGAACTGATCCTGGTTGGGATCGTCCTGATTTTGCTTATAGCGGAAATCTTTACCAAAAATGAAAATAAGCACAAACTTATTTCTATGGGTACCATCCTGTTTGGGGTGGCTACCCTGATCAACTTTCTGCCCTTACCGGAAGGGCAGTTATTTGGCGGCAGTTTCCAAACCACCCGGATCACCGTGTTTATGAAAAGTATTCTGAATATGGGGGGTTTTATTGTTTTTCTTCAGTCGTTCACCTGGCTCAAACGGGAAGAAAACAACGGAAAGATCGGTGAATTTTTCATCCTGATCATTTCCACGCTGATTGGTATGAATTTTATGATTTCCTCAGGAGATTTCCTGATGATGTATATTGGTCTGGAATTGGCAACCATTCCTATGGCCGCCTTAGCCGCCTATGAAAAATTCAGCGAAAAATCTGCTGAAGCAGGTATTAAGCTGATTCTGACTTCAGCTCTTTCGTCGGGGATTTTACTGTATGGCTTATCCTTCATTTACGGGACAACCGGATCGATCTATTTTGCGGATGTCGTTTCCAATGTCGGCAATAATTCATTGCAAACCTTTGGTTTTGTGTTCTTTGTAGCCGGCATGGCCTTTAAGATATCCCTCGTTCCATTCCATCTGTGGACAGCCGACGTTTACGAAGGCGCACCGGTGAACGTTACCGCCTATCTTTCGGTGGTATCAAAAGGTGCAGCGGTATTTATATTCATGATCATCCTCTATCGGGTATTCAGTTCAATCACTGCTGTTTGGGAACCATTGCTCTATACGCTGGCGGTAGCCACCATGACCATCGGTAACTTGTTTGCCCTCCGGCAGGAGAACCTGAAACGATTCATGGCCTTTTCCTCAATTGCCCAGGCCGGTTTTATCCTGCTGGGTATTATGCAGGGCGGTCAATTGGGTATGACGACTGTGGTTTATTTCATGCTGATCTATGTATTTACCAACCTGGCCGCATTCGGTGTTATTTCAGCCATTTCAGAACAGACCGGCAAGGAAAACATTTCAGACTACACCAGCCTGTACAAAACCAATCCGAAGCTGAGCCTGATATTGCTGCTGTCGATGTTTTCCCTGGCAGGAATTCCACCGGTTGCAGGATTCTTTGGTAAATTCTTCCTGTTCACGGCTGCCGGGGCCAAGGGCTATTATATACTGGTTCTGATTGCTGTATTGAATGCAACCGTATCACTGTATTATTATCTGCGGGTAGTGAAGGCCATGTTGATCGACAAATCCGACAATCCGATTGCTACTTTCAAAACCCCATGGCCCATGCGTATCAGCCTGTTGATCTGCGTTGCCGGTATTTTCTTTATCGGATTTGCCAGCTTCATCTATCAATACATTTCCAATATCAGTTTCGGAATTAATTAGTTACCATCATGGCTCTTAATCAGGGAAAACATATTATTGAAGTAATCGACGGGAAACGCTGCACCTTAGTGGAATCTGGCATTTCACGCAATCGTAAGGAATTTTTGCAGACGATCCTTGAATTTAACGGCTACGAGGTTAAAACAGCTGTTGATGAAGAGGGTACCTGGAAAATTGGTGTGACGGACCTTGTTTTCCACGCCGTGGTGGATATATATAAAAGAAGTTTATTAAGTCCTAACGGGCATAGGATAACCCCGGCATACTGGCTGCAACTAACTGATCATCAGTCAGAAGCAGAGGTTAATTATTGGACACAGAAATAGTAAGAATTCACTTATGAAAACCACCGACAAGGGATTCAACACCAAGCTGATTCATGCAGGAGCATTTGAAGATGAATATGGCAGCGTTTCGGTTCCCATCTATCAAACATCTACTTTCAAGTTTAAAAATGCACAGGAAGGTGCTGATTGTTTTTCCGGCAAGAGTGGCGGGTTCATTTATACCCGCATAGGTAATCCAACCATACGGGCATTTGAGAAAAAAATTGCCGAACTCGAAAACGGATATGAAGGAATCGCCACAAGTTCTGGTATGGGAGCCATTACCAGTGTTTACATGGCCTTATTGGGTGCCGGCAGCCATATCATTAGCTCAGAAGCAGTGTATGGTCCGGCAAGAGGCGTTCTTGAGCAGGATTTTTCCCGTTTCAATGTGGAGGCAAGTTTTGTGAACACCTCTGATATTGAAAAGGTTCGCGCTTCCGTCAAGCCCAACACCAAAGTTCTATACATTGAAACCCCGGCGAATCCGACCATGGATATTACTGATATTGCGGCCTGTTCGAGAATTGCCAGGGAATGCAATCTGATCCTTGTTGTCGACAACACTTTCTCTTCTCCTTATTTGCAGAAGCCACTTGATTTTGGAGCTGATGTGGTGCTTCATTCCGTTACTAAATTTATCAATGGCCATGCGGATATCGTAGGGGGTGTTATTGTAACGAAAGATCCCGGGATTTATAAAAGAATCCGCCATTCCATGGTATATATGGGATGCAACATGGACCCTACCCAGGCTTTCATGGTACTTAGAGGGGTAAAGACTTTGGCCATCCGCATTGAACGGGCACAGGAGAATGCCATTAAAGTGGCTTTCTATTTACAATCTCATCCAAAAGTGGCCTGGATTAAATATCCTGGTTTGGAATCCCATCCCCAATCTCAACTTGCAAAGACTCAGATGAAAGGACCAGGCTCGATGATGAGTTTTGGGCTCACCGGCGGATTTAATGCAGGAAAGAGGCTGATGGATAATGTCCACCTGGCTACCCTCGCAGTATCCCTGGGAGGAGTAGAAACCCTGATTCAGCATCCCGCGTCAATGACGCACGCTGCTGTAAGCAAAGAGAGCAAGCTGGCTGCCGGCATTTCGGATGATTTGGTACGTTTCTCTGTAGGTATCGAAGATGCTGAGGATATAATCAGCGATCTGAGGGATGCACTCGAGAATGCGTAAAATCAACAACCTCCCGAAGCCTTCTTCTTACCCGGTTTCTTAATTAAAGCAGGTTTGGCACCGCGGCCCTGATCAGCAGGAGCTGCCAGCTGAATGGCTCCCCCACCCCCTAAAGCGGATCCTGCTGCCTGCCGGAAATCATACCGGGCCAGTTCCTCATTCGGAGCCGTTGAGGCCGGTTTCTGAGGATTCATGATGGTTTCAACCCAATAATTCAAGCCACCTTCCAGCACAAACAAATTATTATAACCAAGCTGTCTGGTGATCATCCAGGCTTCGTTAGCCTCAATGCTGCCGTTGCTGTAAAAAATATTCATCTTGACATCCTGATCAAGAATATCTTTCCACTTATCATTCAGCAGGTCGGTGAGTGGGATGTTGATCGCACCGGGCAGACTGAATTTCTCGAAATCATCCTGATCCCGCACATCGATCAATTGAACGGAAGGATCTTTATTGATCAGTTTATCAGCCAGTTCATCAGGACTGAAAAACTGCTGGCGTCCTTTTGCCTCTTCCAGCAACTGGCTGACTGTCAGTTTATACGGATGAGTGGTATTCTGCGGAACTGCGGCAATAATCAGGCCGAGCCCAACGATACTGATGGATAATATAACTCTTGCTTGCATTTCTTTTTGATTTAATATTCTTCACGCGGAAATTTCTTCTCAGCCCATTCGGCAACATAAAACATCCCGATAGCCGCCAGAATTATACCAAGCGCTGCGAGGCCGTCGGAAAGGCCGAGCGACTCGCTTAGTTTGGGAGATCCTTTAAAGGCAGCCATGTAGAGATTATCCCAGAGGGGATATCCTTCGGAGAATATAATCACTCCGATAAACAGCCCTCCGATAAAAACCATTGCATCTATTTTCCCGATGGATGCGCCCGCAAAGCTGGTTCCAGGGCAAAATCCGCCGATAATAAATCCGGCGCCCATCACAACCCCGCCAATTATGGCAGATGAAAGGTAGGTTGGGTTGACGTATACCAGATCCAGATCGAGCCATCCAAACAGGCTCAGAAACAGCATCCCAAGCATTGCAGTGATAGCGGCTGTGAAAAACACTTTTAAAACAACCATATCATACCCGTAAAAAACACCAGCCAATTTCCGGCTGGAAGAGAATCCGCTGCTTTCCAATACAAAACCAAATCCAATACCTATGATGAAAGCCAGTAATAAATTTGTATTCTCAGATATTATTCCATTAACAACTAACGGTCCCATAATCAATCTTTTTAAGGTTAAATCCAATTCTTTCTAAAAAAATAAGCCAGGGCAAAGGCAGTTCCGAAAATGGCAGCCATGGTTATAAAACCACCGAGTGATAAAACGGCCATCCCACTCAAAGCCGACCCGCTTGTACATCCACGGCCGAGCTGGGAACCAAATCCAAATAGTACCCCGCCTGTACCAGCCATAATCAATCGCTTGCGGGAGGTGATCTTCGGACTGTGTTCGACTTTGAGTTTCAATCTTCCCCAAAGGCTGCCCGACAGGAAACCTCCGACAAGTACTCCGGTCATTTCGAATACCAGCCAGTTCTTCAATGGGTTTGGATGCTGTTTTATCGATTCAGCATAAAAAGCATTCTTTTCAAGGTGTGCTGGAGCAATTACCTTATTAGCTGCAACAACCACACTTTTAACAGCACCGCTGGCGCCGAGACCGCGGCCGGCAATATAATTTGCCGCAATTAATACAAGGCCAAGCAAGACTCCCCCCAGATAGGGGTTCAGATATCTTCGAGACCGGTCTTTCAATTCTTTCTCCATGGTTATATTGGTTCATTATGTTAATTACGTTCATTCATTGCGACTACGTAGAGACGCATAATTGCGTCTATGCAGCATGAGACGCAATTATGCGTCTCTACAATGTTAATAGAGCCATCGGCTCATCTGGCCGGCATAGGCTAAAATAAAACGAAGCATGATCCCGCCAAAAAGTACAAGAATGGCCGGTATATAAACCGGGATTCTGAATTTGATCAATTCAAGCGCCTCAAGAACAGCAGGAAAGATCAGCCCCATTGCCACCACCAACATCCAGAAAGGAGCGGTATAAGGACCACCGAGAAAAAGGTTGGCAGCATCGATCTGCACCTGCGTACTTGCCAGGAATCCCATGAACATATGCACAATCAGGAAAAGTTCAATTGCAATCAGCAGAAGATCTATCCGGGCAAATGTTTTACGTTCCTCATGGTTTTTGGAGAACAAGATAGCCGTTGCTGTACCTGTAGAAAGCCCGGAAACCAGAAAAAGGGGTCCTAAAATAGAAGTATTCCATAAGGGCCGGGCATTAAAAGCTGAAAAAAGTATTCCGGTATAGACACCGAGTATGACAGAGTAAATTGCCATCAGCCAAGCTATTACTTTCTTATATTTCTGAAAAAATGTTTCAATATCCTTTAGCCACTGATACTTCCAGTCCCACTTCGGAAAGACTTCTTTAATATGAAGTGCTGCCCAGATAAAGGAAAGGGGCGTAATAATCATTAAAGTCCAGGCACCCCACGACATGGGTGATTGCAAACGGATCACCGTGTATAGGTGCCAGAAATATGCTTTATGTTTAAGATCCAGAAAAAGTGCAAACAGACCGATAATCAGTATAATAGGAACGATCATTGGTGCAATTTTAACGGCAGCCCGGTACTCATTTTCCTTGCCCCTGAGATAAAATAAGGCAGCAAAAAATAGGATTCCGGCCGCCAATCCGCCCAGGAAAAGGTATAGGGGGATTTGCCAATGCCAGATATTCAGATGCGGGTCAATGAAGGGGTTCATCCTGCCGCTGACAATAAGTTCTTCTCTCATAACAGGTTACAGTTTAGATTAAGAAATATAGCTGAGGTTTGGTACCGGCTTCGGGTATGAGTGTTTTGTATTTCCGGTTTTTCAGCATAATGGATACCGGACTCTTGGGATCATTAAGATCGCCGAAATACATACACTTGGTTGGACAGGTGGCCACGCATGATGGTAATAATCCTTTCTCAACACGATGCAAACAAAAGGTGCATTTATCCACGTAACCGTCCGGATGTGCATACCGTGCGTCATAGGGACAGGAAGCTATACAGGCGCCGCAACCGATGCATTTGTTATGGGTAACCACTACAATACCTCCCTTGTCATAGTGACTGGCACCGGTGGGACAGCAACGAACGCAAGGCGAATTATCGCAATGATTGCAGCGTTCAGAGCGCAGTTCAAGTTCAAGGGTAGGATAAGTTCCATCGGTAACCTCCACGACCCAATCGCGGCAAAAGCCTATAGGAACGCTGTTCTCGGTTTGGCAGGCAACCACACAATCGCTGCAACCGACACACTTCCTGGTATCAACGGCCATGGCATATCTCATGATTTAACCTCCTCTGATTCAGTAATGAAAGTGACGAAATTGCCGCGCATTCCGGTCCCGCCCATGAGCGGATCAACCAGCACTTTGGTTATCAGGTTTGTATCGCTGGCTCCCTTTCCATAGCAACGCTTGAGGCGTTTCTGATCATGTCCGAAGCCATGGACCATATATACCGAATCCCAGCGGATTCTTTCGGTAATCCTCACTTTGATTGGAAATTCCGACCGTTTACCGTCCTGATTTCTTAAATGAATATACTGATCATTTGTCAAACCCCACTCCTGCGCAACCTTTGGATTAACCCATACTGAATTTTCATCCATCAGGTCGGTGAGATTAGGATTATTGGAAGTTCTGCTGAACGTGTGCATCGGAGCCCTGCCGTAATTCAGGCGGTAATAACCGGCCGGTGGCTCCTCATGAGCGGTGTATTTCGGCAATGGGTCAAATCCTTCTTGCTCGAAAGCGGTGGCGTATAATTCGATTTTCCCGGAATTGGTACCAAACTCAACCTCCTCATCAGGAGCGAAATAGAGGTCATCTGCCGTACGCTCAAAAGTCTTCACCCCGATTCTTTGCATTTCTTCCAGGCTGGTGCCCAACTGTTTAAGCTGCCAATCCAGGAGGTCCTCAATTTTTTCGTAAGGGAAAAAGGCTTCCAGTCCCATTTTTTTTGCGAGCTCCCGTGCCATCCAATAAGCAGGTTTCGTATTGTACTTAGGCTTTAAAGCCGGCATCCGGAGCGCGATTTGCGGTTTCCTGTGCGGACTGACCCGGATCTCATCATATCTTTCGATGTATGTGCATTCTGGTAAAACCACATCAGCATAACCAGTTATCTCCATCGGCATGGTGTCAATTACCACCAAAAGGTCAAGAGCTTCGATGGCCTTAATAGTATTGTCCTGATTGGGCAGGGTTTCGATCAAATTGGTTCCGTTAACGATCCAGGCTTTGAAATTGCATCCGCGGCTGGGATCGGGAATTGTAGCATCACAAACTCCATTTGCAAGTACTGAATCGGAAAGACGATACAGGTCGGGAAATTCAGTCCGCCAGGTTCTTTTTGGAGTTGGGAAGGCAGGATGAGGCACCTCTGGCACTGAGGCGGTTTCAGGTTTAAAAAAACCTCCGCGCCTTCCCCAGGATCCTAACAACGCGTTCAGGATAGCAACCGCTCGAAGCCGTTGGGTATCATCACCATACCAGGTTACATGACGACCAGGATGAACAATAACCGCCGGAGAAGCATGCCCCATTTCACGAGCCATCTGCCGGATGACTTCAGGCGGTATGGTTGTAATGCCATAGGCCCATTCAGGAGTCATTCCCTTTACATGGGCTTGCAACAAATCCAATCCCATTGTATATTTCTCAACATATGCCTTATCATACAATTCCTCCTCCAGGATTACATGAATCCAAGCCAGCAGCAAGGCCAGATCAGTTGCGGGCTTAATCGGCAGCCAATATTTAGATTTGCTGGCAGCCGTGGAATAGCGCGGATCAACAGTGATAATGATGGCACCTTTATCAATAGCAACGGACATCTCCTGAACCTGGCCGTTATGCATGTTTTCGCCAATATGGCTTCCGATCAAAACCAGGCATTTTGTATCACGGATATCGGTACGTTCCGGACTTTCGACGCCTTCCCCGAAAGTATTCTGAAAAGCCACTTCCCTTGGACCCCGGCATTGCGCATAGGACGGTGCTGCAATATGTGGGGAGCCAAATGCTTTTAACAGTGTTGAAAAGTATTTTCCGCCCGACCCATGCGTAAATAATGCGGTGCATTCCGGGCCATGCTCCCTGGAGATTTTCTTTAACTTGTCAGCAATATAGGTAAAGGCTTCATCCCAGGTAGCTTCTCTGAAAACCTGCTTGCCTCTGTCCTGAGTCCGGATAAGGGGAGTTTTTAGCCGGTCTTCATCGTTGTACATCCCCACCCCGCCGGTGCCTCTCGGACAGAACCGGCCATTACAATGAAGGTCCTCATCATTTCCAATGATTTTCCAGAGATCCCCCTTATCGTTTTTGTAGACCCATCCGGCGCATTTCCAGAAACAGATCTCGCAATAGGTAGGAGTCCTGCGCATCCCTTCGAAAATGAATCGTTCAGGATCAACCAACTCTTTGGCAAAGTTCCTGACCAGTGGCCAGGCCACTGCCGTTCCTCCAGCCCCCAGTGCAGAAATCCTGATAAAATCCCGTCTCGTTGCCATATATATGGATATATAGATATTTAACTTATTCTATGTGTAAAATTAAACAATATTCTGATTAGTGATAATAAATTAACAGAAAAAATTTGCACTATTATCGTGTATTTTTGACAATTACTTTTAAGAACTAATGGAAGAACCGAAAAAAGGCAGATTGCCCGACTGGTTAAAACTTAAATCGCGGCTGGATCAGGATGAAACCCATCAAAACGTACGCAGGATTGTTAAAGAAAACAACCTCAATACTATTTGTATATCAGGTAATTGTCCGAATATAGGCGAATGCTGGAGGGCCGGTACTGCCACCTTTATGATTCTTGGAAACATCTGTACCCGCGCCTGTAAATTTTGCGGCGTGGCAACAGGTAAACCCCTCCTACCCGATCCGGGCGAACCCGCCAGGATTGCTGATTCGATAAAAAAGATGGGCGTTAAACATGCAGTGATCACCTCAGTCGACCGCGACGACCTGCCCGACCGTGGTGCGGGTTTCTGGGCTCAAACCATCCGAACCATCCGGGAGGTCAATCCCACGGTTACCATGGAGACACTCATCCCGGATTTTGATGGCAAACCCGAATTGATAAACCTGGTGATCGATGCCGCTCCGGATGTTATTTCGCACAATCTGGAAACTGTTCGCAGGTTAACCCCGGATATCCGGACAAAAGCCCGTTATGACACCAGTTTATCCGTGATCCGGCAGATAGCTGATTCGGGAATCGTTTCAAAATCGGGTATCATGCTGGGTTTGGGCGAAACCCCTGAAGAGGTGGTGGAAACGATGGATGATCTTTTGAAAGCAGGATGCCAGGTGATGACTATCGGCCAGTATCTGCAACCTACGCGCGATCATCTTGCAGTAAACGAATGGGTTACCCCCGAGCAATATCAAAAATATGAAGATATTGGCTTGAAAAAAGGTTTTCGCTTTGTAGAAAGCCATCCATTGGTAAGATCCTCCTATCACGCAGAAAAACACATTACCTCAAAAAATGATACCAAAGATCATTTATGAAGATCTGGGTTTACTGGATTATAAGAAGGTTTGGGATTACCAGGTCACCCTGTTCAACGAACGGGTAAACCAAAAACTCATCAACCGGAATCTCCCGCCCGATCAGCAAATCATTCCTGATAACCGGTTGCTGTTTGTGGAACATCCTCATGTTTATACGTTGGGAAAATCAGGCAATCAGAATAATCTACTGATCGACAGCAGCTTCCTGAATAAGATTCAGGCAACTTATTATCATATCGACCGGGGCGGAGACATCACCTATCATGGACCGGGGCAGATTGTCGGATATCCTATTTTTGATCTCGGGCAATTTGGCATGCATATCAAACAGTATGTATTTTCATTGGAGCAATCTATCATCAATACTTTGGCGGAATTTGGGATAACCGGTTCACGCCTGGCTGGTGCCACTGGAGTTTGGCTGGATCCGGAAACTCCAAAAGCAAGGAAGATATCCGCCATCGGGGTTAAAGCCAGCCGGCAGGTAACCATGCACGGCTTTGCATTCAATGTCAATACCGATCTTACCTATTTTAATTATATCAATCCGTGCGGATTCCAGGATAAAGGAGTTACTTCACTCTCAAAAGAGCTTAATGCCAAACAGGACATGACCAAGGTGAAAATGATTTTAACACAAAACATCATCAGTCTGTTTTCAAATTCCACGGCCAAAATGTACTTTTAAACCTGAAACTAAACCAGCCAACGGATGGGTAAACAAAACCGCAGAGATTTTATCAGGACGAGTGCCGTTGCCGGTGGGATTGCTTTATCATCTCCCATCTGGTTCCCTGAATCATTGGGATTCAATCCGGGTCAGGCGGTTTCACCGGGGCTTGCACAAAACGGTTGGATCAAGGTTGGGTGTCCTGCTCATAATTGCGGTGGCCGATGTCTGCTAAAAGTATTGATTAAAGATGGCATTATCACACGGATAGAAACGGACGACCGGCCGGTAGACACTCCTGCGGATCCCCAATTGAGAGCCTGCATCCGCGGACGATCTTACCGAAGGCGCCAGTATCATCCCGATCGGTTAAAGTACCCATTGGTCAGAACAGGCAAGCGGGGCGAAGGAAAATTCCGTCAGGCATCCTGGGATGAGGCACTGGAAATCATGTCGGTTGAAATGCTTCGAATCCGCAAAAAATATGGCAATCAATCCATGTTTGTTCCCTATGGAACTGGCAGTTACAGCCATCTGAATGGTCGCTGGCCGGCTGAGAGATTAATGAATCTTGTTGGAGGAGCATTGGAATATTACAATTCCTATTCCTGGGCCTGTATTTCCAAAGCAACGTCAACGGTCTACGGAACCGGTATCACCGGAAACCAGCGTCAGGATTGGCTCAGTTCAAAATACATCCTGATGTGGGGTTGGAATCCGGCCGAAATGCGTGATGGTACTAACTCCGATTACTTTATTAAAAAAGCACGCGAAAATGGCGCCCGAGTGGTCTGTATTGATCCTCGGATGACGTTCTCGGCGGTTTCACTGGCAGATGAGTGGATTTCAATCCGTCCGGGTACCGACACAGCCATGATGAGTGCCATGGTGTATGTGATGGTCAGGGAAAATCTGCATGATTCTGAATTTATAAGGACTCATTGCATTGGCTTCGATTCAACCCAGATGCCCAAAGGTCTGGAAAATGAAGAATCCTATCTGGATTATTTGCTTGGAACCCGCGACGGTCAGCCGAAAAGTCCGCAATGGGCCGCTCCCATAACAGGAGTGCCTTCAGATACCATTACCCGTATTGCCCGTGAATATGCCCAAACCAAGCCTGCAATGCTCTATCAGGGTTATGGAATGCAGCGCAGGGCTTATGGCGAACAACCCGTCAGGGGAGGATGCGTGCTTGCCGCTGTTACCGGCAATGTGGGAATCCATGGGGGATGGGCTTCCGGAATTGCCTTACAACCAGGTGGAGGACCGTTATGGAGCATTTTCCCAACCGGGACCAATCCGGTCAAAGCAAAGATTCCAACTTTTCTTTGGACTGAGGCCATAACCCGGGGCACCAGCCTCTCGGCAAAAGAGGGACTTACCGGTGTCGAAAAATTGGATTCGAATATAAAGTTCATCTGGTCAGTGGCTTCCAATATTCTGGCCAACCAACATGGAAATATCAATCGTGCAGGGCGTATACTGGAAGATGAAAACCTGGTGGAATATATTGTTGTCCAGGATCAGTTCATGACTGCCTCTGCCCGGTATGCCGACCTGGTACTTCCCGTCTGCACCCATTTTGAAACCTGGGGACTTGAGGATGGGTGGAAATACGGTGAAGAAGTTATCCTGATGCCTCAAGTGGTAGAACCCTCTTATCAAACCAAGTCGGATTATCGCATTTGTGCGGAACTTGCCGCTAAACTGGGTGTTTACGAATCTTTTACAGAAGGGCTTGACGAAAAAGGCTGGACCAGGCGTTTATGGGATCAGTACCGGGAAACCCGTTTTCCTAATTTGCCTCCCTTTGATCAATTTGTTGAATCCAATCAGGGTGTTTATAGCGTTCCGGTTCATAATCCCCAAATTTCACTTGAAGAATTCCGGAGAGATCCGGAAACTCATCCCCTGCAAACCCCTGGCGGTAAGATTGAGATATTCTCGGAAACCCTTTTCAATCTTGGCAGGAAGGATGAAATTCCGGCCGTTCCGAAATATATTCAGGAATGGGAATCGCCTTTCGGACCGGAAGCCGGATCTTATCCGCTTCAGGCGATCGGTCCCCACTATATGGCCCGTGTTCATTCCACCCACGATAATGTCGATTGGTTAAAAGAAGCATTTCCCCAAAGAGTATTTATCAATCCTATTGATGCAAAAAGCCGCAATTTATCAGATGGGGAAAGAGTTTTGGTTTTTAACGACCGCGGAAAAATAAGTCTTCCCTGCCGGATAACCCCCCGCATTATGCCAGGAGTTGTGGCAGTACCGCAGGGCGCCTGGTCAATGCCCGGACCTGATGGCACAGATATCAACGGAAACATCAATGCCTTATCTTCTGAAAGATGGACTCCATTAGCCTTTGGTAATGCACAGCATACAATCATGGTTGCAATAAAAAAAATTAAGCCATGAGCACTTTCGGATTCTATTTCGACTCCTCAGCCTGTTCCGGATGCAAAACCTGCCAGGTAGCCTGTAAGGATAAAAATGACCTGCAGGCAGGAATTCGTTTTCGCAGAGTTTACGAAGTTGCCGGTGCAAACTGGAACAAAACGGATGAAGGTGCCTGGGAACACGATATCGTGGCCTACAATTTATCCATTGCCTGCAACCATTGCGAGAACCCTTCATGTGTAAAAGCCTGTCCAACTACGGCCATGCACAGCGAGCTTGATGGCATTATTCAAATCGATCCCAAAAAATGCGTTGGATGCCGTTATTGCCAATGGGCTTGTCCTTACGGATCTCCTCAGTATAACCGTCAGAAAGGGATCATGCAGAAATGTGATTTCTGCAGGGACTATATCCTTGATGGCAAACAGCCTGTGTGTGTAACTTCTTGTCCGATGAGGGCACTCGAGTTTGGACCCATCAGTCAATTAATCGAAAAATACGGTGATAACCGGTCAGTATTTCCTTTACCGGATCCCTCAATTACTAAACCGGCCCTTTTTATCAAACCGCATCCTGGTGCAGCAAGAGCCAGTGAACTAGGAGGATCGATCATTAACCGGGAGGAGGTAAAAGATGAGCAATAGTGATTGGCCATTAATGGTTTTCACCTTATCAATGCAATTCTCCGTTGGAGTGGTTCTACTGTATGATCTTTTCCTCCTGTTTCCCATAGCGCTAAAAAAAGAAAAGCTTCCGCTCCGTTTTCAGATGATTTTGCTGGTTGCATTGGTTGCTGCACTTACCGGGGTTGTTTTTTCTCTCCTGCATCCGGGCAATCCGGTCAATGCCATGAAAACATTATCCAATCTGAATAATTCATGGTTAAGCAGGGAAATCCTGTTTTTTATAAGCTATTCAGGCATGCTGCTCATTGTCACCGGTTTACAATTCAGATTTCCATCAGCGGTCCGCTCATATAAATGGCTTCTGGATCTTACTTGCTTAACCGGATTAGTTTTGGTTTATGTGATGAGCAGAATTTACTGGTTACCCTCGATGCCAGCCTGGGATTCTATATTCACCCCAATCAGCTTTTACCTGGCGATGTTCCTTTCCGGCAGTTGCTTTTTACTACTTTTTCAGCTAAACAGCGGATCCTGGACCAGCCAGAAAGGATTAGCAGTCCTGATCATCGCCATTCCGGTAATCCAAGTTGCGCTTTTACCGGTTTATATGTCCTGGTTGGAAGAAGCCGGCGATTCGGCCCGGCAAAGTGTCAGTCTGCTGTTAAATCAGTATTTGCCCGCCTTTTATCTTCGTCTCGGATTCGAGATCCTAACCATAGCATTTGGGTTTTGGGCATTTTTTTCCATACGATCCGACACCCTTAAGAGGCGTAACTTATTCATACCGGCCCTGTTAGCCTTTATAACAATGGTTGGAGCCCTGGTTATCGACCGTTTCTTGTTTTATCAGCAAATTGTACCGATTGGAAACCTGTAACCTGATTAAATAATAATAAACCATTAATAGTCATCCATCGACGAAAATCCCGCTACTCGATCTTGTTGTGATCCTGGTTTACCTGATTGGTATTCTGGTTGTTGGTATCTGGATTGTCAGAAAGCAAAAAATGACAACCGTTTCCTATTTCCTTGCAAACAGATCCCTCAACCGGGCCGTCATTGGTGCCTCCATAATGGCAATACTGGCAGTTACAGCTCTGCCTGGCCATTGCCTGGTCGCCGATGATCGAAAGGTTCCGGAGTATTTTTGAAGCTATCAACACCATCCTTTCTGTCCTTGCGCCTCCAATCGCAGTGGTTTTCCTGATCGATTTTCCGGCTTTCGGCCATGTGAAAGTTATTACCCAAACCCTGGGAATTCCCTATATGATGCAGGGTTGGTGGCTTTTTGTCTTCCTAAGTTCTCTGTTTGTAGTGGTCAGTTTGTTAACACCAAAACCCGATTATGAAAAAATCAAGGCCTATACGTTAGATAAACCCTTGAACTTCCTGTTGAAAGGGAAAGTTACCGGAATCGGTGATCCGAGGATTTTGTCATTAATTTTGGTTGTTATTATGATTATTTTTTATTCGATATTCAGCTGATAGACGAATGACAGTTTATTTTAAAGCCTCGTTCCCAATATAGCAGGAACATCATCAATAGTAACATCGCGCGCTCTGCCCAACATGGTTGCTCCATGGCTGTTGAGTTGGTTAACCACTTTATCAATGGCTTCGGATCCGATTCCATATTCCGACAATTTCGTGTTCACGCCGAGGCAGCGGAAGAACTGTTCGGTATACTTAATGGTTTCGAGGATCGCCGCCTGATGGTCAAAACTGGTTATTCCCCAGATCCGTTCGCCGTATTGCAGCAATTTTTCTTTTCGTTTCTCCCGGAGAAGAGTCAGGACACCGGGTAATACAATAGCCAGTGAAACAGCATGATCAAATCCATACAAGGCCGTAAGTTCATGCCCGATAGTATGGGTACTCCAATCATTGATAACACCCATTGAAATGGACGTATTCAATGCATTGGTGGCCGCCCACATGAAGTTGGCCCTGTCATTATAATCCGGCTCCGGATCGGCAAACACTTTTGATCCGGTATCTTTCAGAATCAACAGCAGGCTTTCGGCAAAACGGTCCTGCACTTCAGCCCGGGACGGGTAGGTCAGATATTGTTCGAGAACGTGGATAAATGCATCAATAACCCCGTTTGCAATCTGATTCTTTGGCAAGGAATAGGTGACTTCAGGATCGAGTACTGAGAACCGCGGCATCAGCAAAGAGGATCCGAAAGCAAGTTTATGATTTACTGAAATCCTGGATATAACAGAATTACCATTCATCTCGGTGCCGGTAGCCGGTAATGTCAAAACCGTTCCGATCGGCAATGCTTCCTTCACTTCTGGTTGCAGGCTTAATAAATCCCAGGGTTCGTCACCCTTATAACAAGCAGCTGCAGCTAAAAATTTTGATCCGTCAATCACCGAACCGCCACCGACAGCCAGGATAAACCCGATATTTTTTCCCCTGATTATCCCCAGTGCGGGCATCAGTTGTTCATAGGACGGATTGGGCTGAACGCCAGAAAATTCATAATATTCAGTGGCACCTAACGCCTTAACAACCTGATCATAAACACCATTCTTTTTGATACTCCCGCCGCCATAAACAAACAGAACGGGCACACCAGCCGGCAAATGATTGCTGATCTTGGATATGGTCCCTTTTCCAAACAGAATCCGCACAGGATTATAGAATTCAAAATTCTTCATAAGTCAAGTATTTATCTTATTATCAATTTCAAGAGTAACCAAAAGTAGGGGTTTTTGTTAAATTTATTCTGGCAGATTTCGTACAGCGTGACGGGGTTGGGGTGGGACAAAATTCCACAATCGCTTCTGTGACCAGTGTGCCCAATTATCAATTGCCACTACCTTTAGGTAGTGGATAACATTGATTAACAATTATTTATGGGCTTTAGCCCAACTTCTTGATTGCTGATATAAAATTTAATCAATGTTGTGAGAAAATGGGCCTAAAGGCCATAATACTCTGAGGATCAATTCAATCCACTACCTAAAGGTAGTGGCAATTAATAAGAGAATCCATTTTGTCTCTCTGGAATGATAAAGCTATTGGAATTTTGTCCCAGCCCCATGACACTTCTCCGAGGGAAACTCAGTGCCTACTGCCGACTGCCGACTGCTTAAAAATTAATCCCCAGCTTTTTACAAGAATCATCAGCATCTAACTTAGCTTTCGTATTTTTAAGGCAAAATCAACTCTAAAGAAATGATTAAGAAATCTGTACTCATGATCAGTCTGGTAATTATGGGATTGACCCTATCCCTTTCCGGACAGGAAAACTGGACCTACCTCTTTAACGGGAAAAACCTTAAAGGGTGGAAACAACTTAACGGTCAGGCGAAATATGAAGTGAAGGATGGCACCATAACCGGATCAACCGTTCTCTCCTCGCCCAACAGTTTTCTTTGTACTACCGCTTTTTACTCTGATTTTATTCTGGAGTTTGATGTTTTGGTTGATCCGCAGCTGAATTCCGGCGTACAGATCAGGAGCCACAGCTATAAAGAATACCAGAATGGCCGGGTTCATGGTTACCAGATTGAGATTGATCCTTCAGATCGAGGTTGGAGCGCCGGTGTATATGACGAGGCCCGTCGGGCATGGTTATATCCGTTGGGCGATAACCCTGCCGCACAAAAAGCCTTTAAACAAAACAGTTGGAATCAATATCATGTGGAGGCAATCGGTCACTCCATCCGGTCCTGGATCAACGGAGTTCCCGCTTCAAACCTCATCGACGACATGGACTCAAGCGGATTCATTGGCTTGCAGGTTCATAGCATCGGGACAGATCCCAAAAAGGCCGGCATAATGGTTCAGTGGAAGAATATCCGGATTATGACGAAAGATCTGGCGAAACATACCTGGACGATGCCGGCAACAGTAACTGAGATCTCAGCAATATCAAATACTTTGACCAACCAGGAATTAAAAAGTGGCTGGAGACTATTATGGGATGGGAAAACTACGGAAGGCTGGCGCGGGGCAGATAAGGAAGCTTTCCCTTCCCAGGGCTGGGAAATTAAAGACGGCATGCTGAACGTGCTTGCAGGTGGCGGAGCTGAAAGCCGGAATGGCGGCGATATCATCACAGTGAAAAAATATCGTGATTTCGAGCTGACCCTCGACTTCAAACTCACAAAAGGCGCCAACAGCGGCATTAAATTTTATGTTGTTGAAGGATTAAATAGCGGAACCGGATCGGCAATCGGCCTGGAATACCAACTCCTCGACGATGAAAACCATCCGGATGCCAAGCTCGGTGTTGTTGGAAACAGGACCATCGGTTCACTCTATGATCTCATCCCGGCGTTACCAGAAAAGGTAGTTAATCCGGTTGGTGAATGGAACAATGCCCGTATCGTTGCAAAAAACAACCATATCGAGCATTGGCTGAATGGCAAAAAGGTTGTGGAGTTCGATCGTGGAACACAGATATACCGGGCACTCGTGCAAAAAAGCAAATATGCAGCTTACGCCAATTTCGGTGAAGCTCCTGAAGGACACATCCTTTTGCAGGATCACGGAAACCGCGTCAGTTTCAGGAATATTAAAATCAGAGAAATTAAATAGCCGAATCAAACCGAACCCAATATGAATCACAAAAGTGCAGCATTTGTCACGGCAATTGCTATGATGTTCAACCTGTTATCCTGTCAGAAGGAAAAAGATCCCGTAATCTCCATCATTCCTCAACCATTAAATGTGACCCAGACAACCGGGATATTTAAATTGACTCCGAACGTCAAAATTGTGGTTAAGGATGAGCCTGGTCCATCAGATCAGGCAGCATTTCTGAAAAGCAGGATTCAGTCAGCAACAGGCTTTGATCCCCAGATAGTTAAAAAATCATCAGGTAAAAGGATCAGCCTCCAAATTGAATCGGGTTTAGAAGGAACCCTCGGCACTGAAGGTTACTCGCTCTCGGTATCAAAAAGGGAAGTTAAAATTTTGGCAGCCACCCCGGCAGGTGTCTTTTACGGCATTCAGACCCTTTTACAGCTACTGCCTCCTGATATCTTTGCGAATAAAGTAATTGAAGGAATCAAGTGGAACATACCCTTAGTTCAGATTACGGACAAACCGAGATTTGTTTGGCGGGGATTTCTGCTCGATGTTTCAAGGCATTTTTTCCCAGCCTCCTATATGTATGATGTTCTGGATTATATGGCCATGCATAAACTGAACCGGTTTCAGATGCATCTGACCGATGACCAGGGCTGGAGAGTTGAGATCAAAAAATATCCAAAGCTTACTGAAGTTGGCGCCTGGAGGGTGAATCGTGAAGATCAGCACTGGAATTCGCGTGAGGTTCAAAAGCCAGGAGAAAAAGCCACTTACGGCGGATTTTACACCCAGGATGATATCCGTAAATTCGTTGCTTATGCCGCTCAACGGAATATTGTGATCATCCCCGAAATCGAAATGCCGGCCCATACCACCGCTGCACTTGCTTCATACCCTGAGTATTCGTGCACGGGCAGCCCGTTAACGGTTCTTCCTGGTGGCATCTGGCCCTGCAACAATATTTACTGTGCCGGCAAAGAGGAAACCTTTACCTTTCTTCAGGATGTTTTAACGGAAGTAATCGCCCTGTTTCCTTCAAAATATATCCATATTGGCGGCGACGAAGCCGATAAATCCCAATGGACAAAATGTCCGCTTTGTCAGAAGAGAATTAAGGCTGAAGGATTGAAAAATGAGAAAGAGCTTCAAAGTTATTTTATCAGGCGTATTGAAAAATTCCTGAACTCCCAGGGCCGTCAGCTGATTGGATGGGACGAGATCCTGGAAGGCGGACTGGCCCCGAACGCCGCTGTGATGTCGTGGCGCGGAACACAGGGGGGAATTGATGCTGCAAAAGCCGGTCATCCCGTGGTAATGACCCCGACATCACATTGTTATTTCGATTATTACCAGGGCAATCCGGATTCGGAGCCTCTGGCCATCGGAGGATATCTGCCGTTGGAAAAAGTATATTCCTTTGATCCGGTCCCGCAGGGCTTATCTGCTGATGAAGCTAAAATGATCCTCGGCGCCCAGGCCAATCTTTGGACAGAATATGTTGCCGATACCTCGCATGCAAATTATATGACATTCCCGAGATTAACCGCATTGTCGGAAGTCTGCTGGACATCTCCCGGACAAAAAAATTATGATGATTTTTCCCTCCGTCTCACCCGGCAGCTCCAGCGTTTTGACGCCATGGAAATAAAATATTCAAAGGCTTCAGAACAGAAAATCATATTAAAATAATTTCAAGTTACCTTATGCGATAGTATTCAGGGTAAGATAACTGCCTCATATAATGCGAAATAGTCAAAATAGATCTAAGCAAAAAATTGAAGAGCTCGAGTATATTATCAGTAATATACCCGACCTCGTTATCCGGATTAACTTAAAAGGCCAAATCACATTTATCAATGCCGCATCCATTTTGTTTTTCAATAAATCGCCGGATCTGTTAATAGGACAAAATTTAGAAAAGCTGGTCACGGATGAAGGCATGGCTCCACTTGATCCAAGTTTAGTTCAACGGATTTTCGAAACCCGTCAGGCAGAAATCATTGAAGGAGAGCTTTATTCGCCTTCCGGTGTGTGCCGGAATATTGAGATCAGGATATTGCCTGAGCCACATGGACTAAGCAATGAACGGCATTTGGTTTTACTGATCCGGGATATCACGCTCAAGAAGGAGACCGAGCGAATAATGATACAGGCTAAACGGAAAGCCGAGGAGAGCGATTTACTCAAATCTGCCTTCCTGGCTAACATGTCGCATGAGATAAGAACCCCTCTCAATGCCATCGTAGGCTTCTCCCAGATAATTCTGGACGATGATATCACACGTCAGGAACAGGAGCGTTTTTATGGGTACATCAACCAAAACAGCAATCAGCTCATCAGTCTGGTAAATGATATCATCGATCTATCCAAACTCGAAAGCAATCAGCTGGTTATCAAGGAATCAGCCGCTAACTTGAACCAAATTGTTGAAGAAATGAAGTTAATGGCTGAAAATGAGACGAAAACAAGAGAAAAGGGGCATATCCTGATATTCCTTGACAAAAAGGTTCCTGATGAAGACGAATTGATTATGGTTGATCACTATCGACTGAAGCAGATCTTAACCAACCTGCTGATTAATGCCATAAAGTTTACACCCAAAGGATATATTCAGTTCGGATACCGGCTGAAAGAAAATAATACCATCCTCTTCTTTGTCAGGGATACAGGTATAGGGATTCCTAAAAACAAACAAGGAGAGGTTTTTCAATACTTCCATCAACTCGAGAATACACTCAACCGGGCCAATACCGGAACCGGCTTAGGACTGGCCATCTGCAAAAGGCTGGTCGAGCTGATGAAAGGAACCATCTGGCTCCAATCGGAACCAGGAAAGGGAACCAGTTTTTTCTTTTCTATTCCCTATCGAAAAGCTTAGCCCAGTTCCTGGGTAACCGGTTTTTCCAGTCTCCATTATGCCATATATAGCTAACAATCAGCGGGAGTACGGTGGTTGCTTCGGCGTAAACCATCTGTTCAAAAATCGTTTCCACCTTGCCCCATGAACTGGCTTCTTTAAGGGTGGATGACGAACAGGCACCATCTCGTACATCAGCAACAGTAATCTGGACAGCATACCGATGCATCGGTACCTCTTTGCCCAGAATTTCGGCACAAATGACAGTATCCTGAGCGAAATTCTTGGGAACTCCTCCACCGATCATAAATAATCCGGAAGTTGCGGCTTCCATTTTAATCATGGTCAGCTCCAGGAAATCCCTGACACTATCAATGGATAGATGCTTATCCGGCCTTTCCCATTGATGCTTAACCAGACCAAATCCGGCACTGCTGTCGGAAAAAGCCGGGCAGAAAATCGGTACACCCATCTCGTAAGCCGTCTGAATCAGTGAACTCTTTTTAACCGAGTTTTTGGTCAGATATTTCCCCAGCTCCCAGATAAACTCACGTGATGAATAGGGGCGGGGCTCCAGGTTATCAGCCACTTCCTTAATGGCCGAATCGCAATTCTGGAGCTCTTCTTCATCAATAAAGGTATCATAAATACGATCGATATACTGGCTTCTCAGCTCACTGTCAAGAATATCCATGCGGCCACGATAATGCTTAAACCCGATGGCCTCAAAAAAATCCATATCGATGATGGAAGCTCCGGTGGCCACAATCACGTCGACCATTTTATTCCTGACCATATCAACATAAACCTGCATGCACCCGCCGGCACTTGTACTACCTGCCAGGGTCAGCATAACGGTACAATCTTTATCATTCACCATTTGCATCAGGATATCGGTTGCATTGGCCGTATCGCGCGACGAAAACGACATTTTGCGCATGGCATCAATAATCGGTGTGGAATCAAATGAAGTAATATCGATATGCTCAATAACTTCTTTCAAGAGGTCTTTCTTTTTGCTCATAATTACTTAGATATCAGGCTGATTAATTGATAAATCAATTTTGATGCTAAAAAATCTGAAGATTTCTCGTTGGAATCAGGGCACAATTCAACCACATCCAACGCAATGATCTGATGACGCCTGATGACATAATCGAGGAACCGGTACACCTCGTAGTAAAGAAGCCCGCCCGGCTCCGGAGTCCCTGTTGAAGGCAATACCGAAGGATCGAATACATCAAGATCGATTGTAATGTAAACCGGTCCTGTAAGCAGACGGTCGGCCGATTCATACCAATCATTTTTACCGGCTATATCGTATGCGTAAAAAATCCGTCCAGACTGCAGGAAGGGCAATTCATCCGTGCACATGGATCGAATCCCAACCTGAACAATATCAGCTACTTCAGCAGCACGCGCCATGATACTGGCATGGCTTAACGGGCTCCCCTCATATTCCGGACGAAGGTCGGTATGGGCATCCAACTGCAAAACCGTGATATTACCATATCGGGCAGCACAAGCGCGGATTGCACCGATACTTACGGAATGATTACCACCGATAATCACCGGAAATTTCTGATCGTTGAGGATACTGGCTACGCTAACCTGCACCTCTTCCACCATGATTTCAGGATCTCCGGTTAATCCTACTGGATCAGCGGTATGAATCCCTTCCAGATATACCTCCCGATTAGTTTGAATATCATATAGTTCCATATTTGCCGATGCTTCCAGAATGGCATCCGGACCGCGATCGGCCCCACGGATCCAGGTGCTGGTTGCATCATAAGGGACTGGAAGGATAACCACCGGTGCCGGTCCGTATGATGAGTATTTTTCTTCAATTCCGCCGAAATTCATGATAGACATTGATTGGTATCATTTCTTTTACTGATGGGCTGCTAAGATATTGCAAAATTGAATTATCACCGGTATTCCCGTATTTTTTCGCAAATTGATCCCGGAAATAAAGTCCCCGGTTTTATGGATATTCTAAACAAAATCAAACAGATCCAGTCTCTTTCGGAAATCGGTATCCACTATTCAAAAAACGATTTCGAACTCATGCGCAACCAGGAGATTTCCGATTTGTGTTTCTCAGTTCTATCACAGATTACGGACATTCCCGAACAGGATCTGAAAGTAAAAATCATTGAATCTGATAGTCGGTTCTGACCCAATGGAAACATCTGATTATGGATTTTTCGGTTTGGACAAGCTGCCGCCGCTGTCAACGCCAAGAAACACCCTCGGAGAAATGCATAAGCTATTTGATTACCATAACGGCACCCTCACAGAACCGATGTTTGACTAACAAAAGGTGGGGTGAGCTGAGTATTTAGCAGATGCTCTCACACCCACACCCACACCCACACCCACAC
>QYQM01000009.1 GCA_007280905.1 Porphyromonadaceae bacterium
GATGTATATAACCTGCCTTTTAATGAAGCTTTTATTGAAAATCTAAAACCCGATACCCGATACCTGAACGGAGCCGAAGGCGAGCCCGGCGCAGCTAAACCCGGTACCTTCTTCCGCGGCACCTTCGACCTTGTTGATCCGGCCGATACCTTTATCGACTTGACCAATTACCAGAAGGGCATTGCTTGGGTGAACGGTCATAACCTGGGACGCTACTGGAACATCGGTCCGCAGTTCCGGCTTTACTGTCCTGCCCCATGGCTTAAAAAAGGAAAAAACGAAGTAATGGTCTTTGACTTGCATCAGATCGAAGCGAAATCATTGGCCGGGAAAAGAACGATGGATTAATCCACCTCATTCCTAACCTCAATCATAAATCGAAAAATCGAAATTATGGACGCTAAAGCACCGTGGAATTTATCCGGCCGGGGATTTATCCTGATGTACCGGTTTCCGCAAGAATTTATCCGTGAGTCCTGCTTTTTGCCGGATGAATGGAAGGATCTGAAATGGTCGGGATTGGGTTACGTGATGCTGGTCGACTACGAGGATTCGCCGGTTGGCCCTTACCACGAGCTTTTATTTATTCCGGGCAAGACTCGCCTGGGAGGGTCAAAACTCGGCACCATAACCAAGATCTATGTGGATTCGATCGATAGCATGGTTAATGGAAGAAACAACTGGGGAATCCCGAAAGAACTGACCGACTTTAAATGGACGCAAGAGGGCCGTCAGCATCTGATACAGGTTGGCAGCTTAATGCCCTGGCTGGAGATAGTTCTTGAACCCGGCAGCATCCCGTTTCCGATTGATACCCGCTTTCTGCCGATTCATCTCCAACAGGAGCTTGATAACCAGAAATTCCGGGTTTCGCCATCTGGTAAAGGGACCGGTCATTTTACCCTTATTAAAGGCATTACGGTGGACCCCTTGTTTTTTCCAGGCATTGATATTCTGGAACCTTTAGTAACTATTTATGCTGATCCGTTTCGGATGACATTCCCGGTAGCCGAAATCGAACCTAAGAATGGGTTGAACCTTACTCCTTCCTGATCAACTGCTTCTCAAGCTGCTCGAGGCTTTTGCCCTTCGTTTCCACCAGCATCCGCCTGACAAACAGGAAACCGAGGATACAGATGCCACCGTACAGCCAGAAAGTGCCTGATGCTTTCAGTGTGCTATTAAGCATCGGGAAGGTCATCGTGAGTATGGTACAACCTACCCAGAGGGAAAAAGTGCCGATCGACATGGCGGTAGCACGGATGCGGTTGGGGAAGATCTCGGATAGCAGTACCCAGGTAACCGGAGCCAGGGTGGTTCCATAAACTGCGATAGCCATCAACACCAGTATCAGGGTGGGCAGGCTCAATAATTTCAAGGTTTCCGGATCTTTGTTGATAAACAGGAACGCCGCGCCCATGAGTGCATAAATAATGGTTAATCCTGCGGTCCCTATCAGCATCAGGGTTTTCCGTCCGAGTTTATCAACCAGGGCCATTCCCACAAATGTAAAAATCAGGTTAACTATCCCAGTCAGCAAAATAGTAAAGAGTACATTGGTTTTGTCGATACCGGCTGCTGAAAAGATATCGGTAGCGTAATTATAAATCACGTTAATACCGCACCATTGCTGGAGTACAGCCAGCACCACTCCGATGAGCAATATCCTGGGCATCCCTTTTTCAAGAAGGTGTTTCAGGTTGACTTTCCGGGTTTCATTAACCATTGACGCCTTGATCTCAGCCAGTTCCGATTGTGCATAGGCTACAGATCCGATTCGCTGAAGAACGCAGCCCGCTTGTTCCGGCTTGCCGGACTTGGTCAACCACCTCGGACTTTCGGGCAGTAAAAACGACATCAGAAGGAAAATTCCCGCCGGAACTGCTCCAGCCAGAAACATCCATCTCCACCCTTGGGCAGCCATATCACTTGCCCATTGCTGCCGCGCCAATTCAACCAACGAAAGATCTGCAGGTGCATGAAACCGGCCAATCCAGTAATTAGTCATCTGGGCAGCCAGAATACCGATCACGATAGTCAGCTGGTTCAAACTAACCAGCCGTCCGCGGTAAGCCTGGGGCGATACCTCAGCAATAAAGAGCGGTGAAAGCATGGATGCCAGTCCGATGCCGATACCCCCGATGATCCTGGCAGTCATAAATCCCCCAAAACCATTGAAAATTATACTTTCGCCGCCAAACCACCACGACTGGTCGATCGAGCCAACCCAAATAGCTGATACCGTGAAAAAAAATGCCGATATCACCAGCGGCTTTTTACGGCCAAACCGGTCGGCAATCCAGCCCGAAACCATGGCCCCGATCAGTGTTCCCCATAAGGCACTGCTCATGGCAAATCCCTGCAACCACTCAAACCGTACCGATGAAGTACCGGCCTTTGCAGCAGCCCAAAGATCGGAATGGGCAATAAAATAGGCCTCATAATGCGGCTGGGCTCCACCGATCACTACCCAGTCATATCCAAAAAGTAATCCTCCCAGGGCAGATACAAGAGAAATAAACAGAACGTAGGTAAAGTTTATCCGGTTGGTATTCATGGCAATGCACATTTAGCGCCGGAAGATACTGATTTACGGTTCAATGTCGCTTAGGTAGGCAAATGAAGAAATTGATTTGCGATTTATTATTTTCGATGTAGCAAAACGATTTGGCATTCGTCTTAGTAAAAAAACCAAACCAATGCTGACCAATTACATAATCGTGGCTATAAGGAACCTCATCCGTCATAAGGGATATTCCTTTATCAATATTATGGGACTGGCTCTTGGGATTTCCGCAGCCATGTTCATCTTCATCTGGGTTTCTGATGAAGCTTCCATGAACCAGTTTCATAAGAATGTTGACCGGATTTACAGAGTGGAGCAGGACCAGGATTACAACGGCGATATCTACCATGTTAATGTGACCCCATTTCCGGCCGGCGAAGGATGGAAAAAGGAAATCCCCGAGATCGAAACAACCATCAGGTCCGCTCAAACCGGCGCACTCCTGACGAAATACGGAGAAAAGGCATTCTATGAAAACGGAATCAGATGCGTTGATTCGACATTTCTTAAGGTTTTCACATTCCCTCTCGAAAAAGGGGATCCAAATACTGCCCTTCGCGAACCATTCTCCATGGTACTGACTCCGGAAATGGCTCTCAAATACTTTGGAAAAGACGATCCTATAGGGAAAGTGATCGTTGTCGATAACAAGTACAATTTCAGAGTTACAGGTCTTCTGAAAAAACTGCCGGTCAATAACAGCTTCAGGTTCGATTTTCTGATTCCGTTTGATTTTACCAAAACCACTGGCTCCTATGTTGATCATTGGGGAGCGAACAATATCATCACATTCGCGATGCTCTACAAAGAGGCCGATCCGGGCCCTGTTGACTCAAAACTCACTGAATCAGTCAAGAACCATATCGATTTTACCGGAAGCCGCATTGACCGTAGTCAATTTAAAACTAAGTTCATGCTTGCTCCCCTTAAAAGGATGTATCTGCATGAATATTTCGGATTCGGCCATCCCCCAGGAAGAATCCAGCGTGTGATCATCTTTTCAATTATCGGCATTTTTATTCTTCTGATTGCCGCCATTAATTACATGAACCTTTCCACCGCCCGTAGTTCCAGACGATCCAGGGAAATAGGGTTGCGTAAGGCCTTCGGCTCTCAAAGGAAACAATTGATCACCCAGTTCTTTGGTGAATCTGTCGTTACGTCAATAGCGGCCATGATAATTTCCCTGATGATCATCGGCCTCCTGATGGATCCATTCCGGCTGGTATCCGGAAAACAGATCTCAGCAAATATTCTGTTATCAGGAAACTTTATACTTGGCATTATCTGTATGATGTTGTTTACGGCAATCATTGCCGGTATCTACCCTTCTCTCTATTTATCCGGATTTAAACCGATGGCCATTTTAACCGGTGATCCCAGCGATTCCAAAGGAAAAGGACGGCTACGAAAAGTGTTGGTCATTTTCCAATTCAGTATATCGATATTTCTAATATCCAGTACTTTATTAATATTCCGGCAGATTAACTATATGCAAAGCCGGGATTTGGGATATAACCAAAAGGATATCCTTTATGTTCGCCTGTTTGGTGATTTAAATACACGGTACAGTGCCCTGAAACAGGCCTATAAAGGGAATCCTGATGTAATGGTTATTTCCGCGGGATCACATTTACCGATGAGTATCGGAAGTAATTCGGGAAATATCACCTGGGACGGCAAAGATCCCGATCTGAATCCACTGGTAAGTATCAGCAGTGTTGACTATAACTATTCCGATCTGATCCAGGTACCCATCAAGGCTGGCCGCGGTTTCTCCGAGGAGTTTCCGGCAGACCTATTTAATGCCGAAAATTCAACCGGGGCCATGTTGATAAACGAATCTCTCGCAAAGATTATCGGCAGGGACAATATCACAGGCATGAATATTTCTTTTTCCGGCGTTACGGGTCCGGTTGTTGGAGTTATCAGGGACTTCCATTTTCTTTCCATGCGGACTGAGATCCCTCCACTGGTACTCTTTCTATTTCCTGAGACCCAGATGCGTTATATGATGATTCGATTACGTCCGGGAGAGCGGGGTCCGATGATTGAGAAACTCCGTACCACATGGAACTCAGTTATGCCTGGCTATCCCTTTGATTATTCATTTATCGAGGACGATTATGACCAGGTTTACCAGAATGAAACCCGTTCAGGTAAACTGATGGCCTATTTTACAGTCATTGCCATCGTCATTGCATGCCTTGGTTTGATAGGCTTATCCAGTTATATGGCTGAAAAGCGAACCCGCGAAATAGCTGTCCGTAAAACTTTCGGATCATCTAACCAGATGATCGTTCTGTCCATGATTACGCAGTTTACCCAACTTGTACTGATCGGTATTGCCATTGCCATACCTTTTACCTGGTATTATCTCCATGAATGGCTGAAAGATTACGCTTATCGTACCACACTTTCCTGGTGGGTGTTTGCCGTTCCTGCCTTGCTGGCTCTCGCCCTTGCAACTTTGATGGTAGCTTTTCAGGCTTTTAAAGCCTCAAAGACCAATCCGGCTTCCAGTCTGAGACACCAATAAAAAAAAACGATGAAAAGTTTTTATCAGGGTTTATAAATCAAACAGTAACTTTATAACCCATTAAAACAAACACATTATGGCTGATCAAATCCCCAAAACCAATCCGTTTGTCCGTTATGGTTTTCTGGTTATTATTCTTGGCTTTTTTTTATGGAATTATTTCCAGGGTCAAAAACCGTTGATTCAGAGTGGCAAACTTGAATACCGGATGGTGACCGGTATTAAGGACGGTCATTTTCAGGTTATCCTTCTGGAGACCACCGATCGTTATGTGATTCTGGATTCGGCCTATCGGGAGATTCTGGTTTCGGAAGACGGGGAATTGGTGAGCCGCCCAAAACAGCTTCGCCTCCTCGAGAAATATCAGAATATTGAATACCGGGTTGGATTCAGCGAAGAATCCTCGGGATTAAAACCAGGCTATCGGGTCACGCGGGAGCTTTTCAACGAGCTCAAATTCGGAGCGTTGATGAGATACGAGGTAAATAAAAAGCAGAGAGACTCGCTTGTGGGATTAGTTAAGTAATGCTTTTGAAGTAAAAATTTCTAGATTCGAATGCAGAATTCCGAGTTCCGAAGTTAAAGATCCAAGTATTGACTCAAGTATAGACATAAGATCATAGGCCTATACTTCAACCTTGATCCTCGGAATTCGGAATTCTAAATTCTTTCTTAAAATCGTCTCTAAACGGCCTGATAAAGGAACCGTTTTATCTTCTTCGTGGCAGTCTTCTCGAAGGGGGTATCCTGGATGATAACGCTTTGAACGCGTGAATAACGGTTCACCTGAGAGTTCACAAATTCCTGGAGTTCGGCTTTCATCTCTTCAATCTTTTTTTCCATTTGGTGCCGGGCCTCATCCTTGAAATGGGCAAACTGTTTTTCCAGCTCTTCGTAATTGAAATGAACCAGGGCAACGAGTTTCCCTTTTTGTTCAACCACGACTGATTCCAGGACATATTGAAACCGGTTGATGACCGATTCGATCTCTTCAGGATAAATATTTTCACCCGAGGCACCCAGTATTACATTTTTAAGCCTGCCTTTAATGTACAGATATCCATCACGGTCGAAAATCCCCAGGTCACCGGTACGGAACCATCCTCCGGGCATAAGAACCTTGGCGGTTATTTCAGGTTCGTTATAATATCCTTGCATCACATTGCCGCCTCTCGCCCAAATCTCACCTATTCCGGTTTCAGGATCCGGTTCGTTTATCTTCAACTCGACACCAACAACTGATTTCCCGGCCGACTGAATTCTAACCGCCGATGGCCTTGTTCCGCTCAGAAGCGGGGATGTTTCCGTCAGACCATATCCAATTGAATAAGGAAATCCGCCCTCTTTCAGGAAACGATCGGTATTGGCATCCAGTTTGGCCCCTCCGATTCCGAAGAATTTCAAACGGCCGCCAAAAGTGGCCATCAGTTTCTTCGCGGCAAGCCGGTGGAAAAATTTTCGGAACGCCGGCAAGCGGTATAGTATTCGAAGCAAAGCGGAGCTATCCACTTTGCCTTTGATCTGTGACTTATAAATTTTCTCGATTACAAGCGGTACGCTAACTATATACGTTGGCCGAACTTTTTTAAGGGCAGGCAACAGAACGGCAGCGGTAGGCAGTTTATCCAAATAATGAATGGATGCTCCATAGCTCAGCGGCAGCAGCATTCCGACCGTATTTTCGTAAGTGTGCGACAGAGGAAGCATCGACAGGAAAACATCGGATGAACCCATTGGTTCAATGGCATAGCATTGCCGGATATTGGTCACCAGGTTGCTGTTACTAAGCATTACCCCCTTGCTGAATCCGGTTGTTCCGGAAGTATAAATCAGCGTAGCCAGATCCTCCGGTTCTACCGGAACGGTAAAAGGATTCAGCGATCCTCTCTGAACATGAGGAGTGTAAGAGGAATCATCATCAACCAGCTCCCGGTTATTTAACAGAGCAAAATCTTCCAGAATCATTATCTGAGGGATATCTGTAATGGTTTCCTTTGATAGCCTGCTGACCTGTTTGCGGCTGACAATAATCATCTTAACGGATGCGTGTTTCAGAATATGATCAATCTCGGAAGCATGAAAATCGGGTAATATGGGTACTGAGATTATCCCGAGCGAAAGAAGAGAAAAATAGGAAACGATCCAGTTGGGTGAATTTGGTCCGAGTATTGCGACTTTATCTCCCTTAACCAGTCCTAATTGGGTCAATGAAAATGCCAGATGTTCTGCCTGATTTTTTATCTCACCATAAGTCAATAACTTATTCCCCACGATCCCTACTGCCGGGAGGTTGGCATGCTTCTGTAAACTTTCCCAAAGCAAGTCCCTGACCGTTAATCCCAAAATTGCTGTATTCGTCATTTTCAAATTATTACGCACTACAAAATTACAATTATTCTGCAAATCATCATTTCGGCATTTATTAATTAATCAGACACACTTATGCATCAGAACCACAGCGTTAAGAAGTTCATCTGCTCTATAATCCATTGACCTATTGTCTTTTGTGTTTCTGCTACTTATCTTTAATATCGGAAAGACAAGGGTAATCGGTTGACCTGTCTGGAGTTGTTTGAAAGTATGGAAAATGAGGTTTGGCTGACCTTAACAACGTGAAAGGGACTAAACGGTTGGGGGACACCCGTTCGAAAACAATCACACTTTTTCTAAGTCATAGGCAGCTCTTCGGCAGGTCAACCTTTTTTTTGCAAGTACATTTTTCATCCATATTCTCCTCCCAAATGCAAAGGGGGCCCGTCTGAACAGACGGACCCCTTTTTTTTTAGCTTTTATGCCGGCTGGCCAGCACTTTGACTATGTCCTGGAGGGTCCAGCCGCGATCAACGAGGAGAATGATGAAGTGATAAAGAAGATCTGCGCCTTCGTTCAGGAATGCTTCATCATCGGATTTCATGGCTTCGATTACGAGTTCCACGGCTTCTTCGCCCACTTTCTGAGCAATCTTGGAAGTACCTTTCTTAAACAGTTTAGCGGTATAAGAGCCTTCGGGCATCGTGTGCTTACGGTCTTTGATTACTTCCTGCAAATAATCCAGATACACCAAATCTGTTTGATTGATCTCGTTAAAACAGGTATCTGGCCCGTCGTGACACACCGGTCCATCAGGCTTGGCCATGATGAGCAGGGTATCGCGATCGCAATCGGCTATAATTTTCTTCACCCTAAGAGAATTTCCGCTGGTTTCGCCTTTGGTCCAAAGCGTATCACGCGAGCGGCTATAGAAAGTCACCAGACCGGTTTCGCGGGTAATCTTAAGTGATTCCTCATTCATATATCCCAGCATCAGCACCTTGCGTGTTAAATCATCCTGGATAATGGCCGGAATCAAGCCATTGCCTTTTGAGAAGTCGAGTTTTTCGTCCATATTATTTCGTTTTCGTCATTTTATTCTTACCGTTATTCCCTGGTTATAAAGGTATCTCTTCAGTTCCGGTATCGGGATGTCTCCAAAATGAAAAACGCTTGCCGCGAGGGCTGCATCGGCCTTACCTTTGATAAAAACATCCCGGAAATGTTCCGGTTTCCCAGCCCCGCCTGAAGCGATGATGGGTATAGTCAGCATTTCCGACAAATGGGCAAGGGCTTCGTTGGCAAATCCGTTTTTAGTTCCATCGTGATTCATGCTGGTGAATAAAATTTCTCCGCAGCCTCTTTCCTGCCCCTCACGCGCCCATTCAAACAAATTTTTCCCGGTCGGAATTCGACCACCGTGAACATAAACTTCCCACCCCAAAACTTCCTTTGCATCAATCGCCAATACAACAAACTGATTACCAAAACTCCGTGCAAGCCGGTTGATGATATCCGGGTTTTTTACAGCGGCGGAATTCAGACTGATCTTATCGGCACCGGCCTCGAGGAGTATCACTGCATCTTCAAATGTACTGATCCCGCCACCCACGGTAAAAGGTATATTCAGAACTTTCGCAATCCGCTTAACCAGCAGCGGGAAAGTTTTCCGGCCCTCAATTGTTGCTGTAATATCCAGGAAAACCAGCTCATCGGCACCCTCTTCCGCATATCTTATCGCCAGTTCAACCGGATCACCAGCATCCCTGATGTCAACAAAATTCACCCCTTTCACCGTCCGGCCATCCCGAATATCCAGGCAGGGAATGATGCGTTTGGCGAGGAGGCTCTTAGCC
>QYQM01000076.1 GCA_007280905.1 Porphyromonadaceae bacterium
CGAACCGGATTACCAGTTAGAGAAACAAGTGGTGGTGATTTGAGAACGGTGAGCATCCCGGATAATTTGCCTCAAGGATACTCGCTGTTAGTAAGGGAAAAAAGGACAGCAATAAACCGGTATCAAAAGGAATAGGGATATACAGGTCGGATAGTAAAACCATAAGTTTTTTTAAAGCTGGTCACTAGAAGCGGCCAAGGATGGTCTTATTCATCAGTTTAAGATATTCGATTTAAGTTAGCGTACTGGCTACTCAAACAGGTTTAATTGCAACCTGAATCCCTTGAAACCCTGGTAGAGAAATCCGCCGGAGTTTTTTGTCGTCATTCTTTAAAGGTTTTTTAATTTGTTTAATCCGATTATTAACCAAAAGGTAACCCCTGAAAAATAATAAGTTACGAACAATGAACAATTTAGTGTAATTGTCTTGGTGGGTTCAGGATTATTGTTATACTTTATCATAACTATCAATATACTTATTTAAAACAATGTTTTATGAAAAATTTATTCAAATTTGTCCGGGGTCATTTTTTGCCCTTACTGATCGTTCTATCCGTTGTGATAGGCTTGGTGGTAAACAATAGTTGTGATCCTGACGCAACTGGAACTGTTAACCCATCCGTAATTGCTTCGAGTCAGGAATATGCGGATTTTGCTAGTGTTTATGTTGCAACTTACGCAGCTTTAAATCCGGTTATTACAGGCCTTACTGCTGCAGATTCCATGCATTTTTGGGACCATCTCCTTCTTCTTGAACTGAATAATGATACTAGTCAATTGACCTATTGCACCAATATTCTTCAACAACACACTACATTGGATGTATTGGGAATTTCCCAGAACGTTGTGGAAGCTGCTACAGCCTTATTGGTAGCTTACCCTGCATTAAATCTGGCAACTGAGGAACAATTCACTGAAATCGCAGATATTGGCTATACTAACAATATTTGGCCACCTGATTTTCCATGGGGAAACCTCAACGAAATGAAATCCGGACTTGATATAAATATTACTCCTTGCCAGCAAGACTGTCGGAATACATATAGGAACGCCAAAGTCGGGGCAATAGGTGAATTTGCCTTTTGTGTGTGTATCGCAACGCTCGCTTTGTTTATTCCTGGTGCACAAGGCGGTTCAGCAACACTTGTGGCAGTATCTTCTGGACGCTTAGCTAAAGATGCTATAAATATCGAGCGGAATTATTCAAATTGTTGGGCAGGTTGTCCTCATTAGTGGGAAGTTATGATTATTAAAAAAAATTCTGCTATGGAATCAAATAAAAGAAAGATCTGGCTAATGGCATTACAGATACTGATCGGTGGTCTTATTGCCGTTGCTGTGTTTGCCGATACCAAAAATGCGATATTATATGTTGTTATTGGTATAATTGGGCTTGGTATCATTCATTGGGTGTTTCGTGAAAGAGTTAAACAAAATCTAAAATTTATATTCATAGTTATTTTTGCACTAGCTTGTAGTATCATATTGGAATACTTGGGAAAAAGTTATTTCACTGATAGTCCAAAAACCTCATCATTCTTGGTGTTATTATCTTATTTTCCTTTAGTCATTTTATTTGTAATCGTACTCTATATGGTAATCAAACATAACAGACTAAAGAAAACCCGAATTGAATAAGATAACTAAAAGAAATTATTGAAACCCCGGTGGAGAAATCTGTCGGGGCTTTTTTATGTCCTTCCCAAGGTAGGCATCCCGTATAACCTTTAACTCGTCACCAAGCGGAAGGCCTCTTTTTTTTGTCCTTTTTCGCCTTTTTGCCATTCACTAAATTTCGGAATAATGCGAAAATCAAAGGCTAAAATTGACTCATGACACAAAGCGATATTGACTCAGTAAACTCTTGGTTTAATTCCGAGCGTGATTACAATGCCGGCGAAGCATTGCATGAAAAATATTCGCGCAACAATGCGCTCAAACGCATTTTCCCCGGCAAAGAAACCCGCTTCGCTTTCAAACTCGCTTACGAGTTTTAACAAGGGTGTAAAACGCAACCACCCACCGGTAAAAAACGCTACCACCCACCGGCGAAAAACACTACCACCCCTCTTGTTGATGTTCACAAGTCTAACCGCTTTGATCAGATGGGGATATATGAACACTTCCAACCAGTCAGGGGGGGGAATTGGTCAATGAAAGTATTTACTTACCTCAATACCGTAAAAAATGGTATATCCGATTAAGATTGTGTAGATGACCAAATTAAATAATACTTCACGCCAAATCGGTTTCGAAGTCCGTAAATGCCGAATCACGACACGGGTGCGCGTGATCAGTGCGTATATACCAATCATAACCCCGAAGGTCATAAAATAGAAGCTGAATCCCATTTTTAAGCAAATTTTTGATTTAGACAAAGATACCGGAATTCAAATGTTTGATATCCATTCCACTTGAGTTTTCTTAATTATTCTGTATAGTTCGGGATCCATATCCCAAAGTGAAAAGGTTAATCCGGAATGTTTGGATAACGAACAAAAAACCGCCACTCCCATTAGGAAATCGCGGTTTCAAGAGTAATACAGACAGCTAATCATTTAGCCCGGATCAAAATCTTCTTTGGTTGCCGTGCTTGCCTTTTCAGAACCAGGTTCCAGCACCCGCAGAACCTTCTTTCCCATCCTGAACTCCTTTACAATCCTGATACCCCACTTGGTTCCTTCATAAACCAGAGGCCCAATATTAACGAGGTATTTCAGGCTGACCAGAATGATTCTAAAGATCGCACCCATTGCTTAAGCAGCTTTAATGATGCGAGCCAAAGCAATACCATCCCTTGCCACGTCATTGATGGACATGGCCGTTTTAAAGCTCTGAACGATGATCGCTTTCGCCTTGGCGGTGTTGCAATTCAGGCGCTCGATAACGAATGCAACAATTTCAGCCTGCTCGGTTTCGTCAAGATCCTGGAACTCATCCCAGAATTTGGCGGCTGACCGGATCACCTTCGGAACCTGTGGAATATCTCCGATGAAAAGGATGGTGTCCTTAACACTGAATTTCCCGTCACTCATGGCCGACTGTACGTCCTCGGTTATGTCCAGGACAAAACCGACACAATTCTTGATGTTTTCAATGCCTTCTTTCATGATACTTTTATTTATAGGGTACGATTAATAATGAATCCATATTGGTGAACCGGCAATCGATATGCGTCCAGGTTGGGGTGCCGCCTTCGATGGTGGTCAGTCCGGATACCCGGTACTGTTCAAAATTCTTGATGATGTCTACCCGGATTTCTATCGGGGACATTCCCTGGATGCGAAAGTCAATGGCCCGGCCATGACGGTGCTGCGAGTTAGTTGCCCCGATCGTGCAGGCACTGTCGCGGAATGCAGAATATTGGTAGGATCCTCCTGTGAGGTAGTTATTGATCATGATTGGCTTCCCAAAACGATCCCGGATGAATTGCGCCATCTGCATAATTTTCGGATCGATGAACCAGATCGATTTATCTACGAAATGTTCATAGATAGCCGGTGGTACGAATTCATGAATGGAAAAGTCCTTGCTTACTTTCATGGCTATTTATGGTGTTGTTTGAGTACTGCAATGTCTGTTGAGTGAGCATGGATCACCTCGGAATGGCTGTTTAACCGTTTGTCATATAAGGCACACCGGGAATCACATTGCTTTTTGATATCCTCAACCGTTGTTTGAGTGGAAGCAAAATGGACTTCTAGTTTTTGGATAACCTCAGTCAATGCATCGGTTGCCCGGATCCATTTTTGAATCCAGAAACCAATTATTCCAAGCAGGAACAGGATGAGGAATCCTGCAATAGAAAGCAGTAGTTCGATCAGGTGCAATTGTCCAAGGTTAATCATGAGTTCCGGTTTATTGGCTGAAAGTAAGAGCCGGGGAACTCACGAAAAAGGACAGATTATTAAGGGGTATTTGCGTACGGATTTATTATGCTGGAATCATTAGGATCCGTTTCTCGATCGGATGCATGCAGAAATGGAAGCCAGTGTGCCGGCGGGTTAGTTTTATTTTGGGGTCGTTATTAACAGCCTGAACGGAAATGGACTACCGTTTTGATCTCGTTGTCAGACCAGCTGAGCATAGAATCTTTTATTCTGTAAACTCTGATTAAACTCTTCATCAGTCATTTTAAGAATGTCCATTGGTAAATGGAATTTTTTTAAAGCTTTAATCTCTACATCCATTGTAATATCTGAACGTTCAAAAATGTTTTTATTTTGAAAAGTATCTGAAACAATGATTAAATCAATATCACTTCCGGGATTCGATAACCCGGTTAGCTGTGAGCCAAAAAGGGCAATACCCCGCAATTCAACTCCCTTCTGTTGAAGCTCATCTTTAAGAAAAGTGATAATAGCTGTTACTGATTTTTTATCCATTGCTGCAGTTCTTTTGTTTTATTCAAAATCTCCAGTGTTATTTCCTTTGAATAGAATTTTATTGAAGCCGCTAATTCTTGTGGGTACCGCGTTGGTAAAGAGGCATCGTTTAGCTGGAACACAAACCTGTAAAAATTCTCAGGAAATTCCATCTTAATTTCTTCAGCAAGCCAAACCAGATTATGACTTTTAGGGGCTACCTGATTGAGCCGTTTAACATATTGTGACTTAATGACTTTTTCTATAGACAAATGACACATGAAAACTGCATAAACATACCGTGCCGTCGAAAACATGGCTTCAGCTGTTTCGTAATCATAATCCGACTGCAAAATCCATTCTTTGTATGCTTTGGTATCATCCTGAGTTGGCATCTACTAAAACTTTAAGGCATAAAGATACCCCATTTTAAATAATATGAGAATTATTTTTACCTGGTGAAGAGTGATGCAGTATTCTCGACTTTCGGTTTATTGGTGTAAAGCGGGCCCCAGGGAACTCACCAGAAAGCATAGATTATTGGTCAGATTCTAGGACAAAGTAGTTTTCGTTTTTATGAAATCGAACTCTGCCTGGGTGTTCCGGATCGAAGAGAAACTGACAGTCCCCGGTTTTTCATGTGCAAGGATCACTTGCCTCATCATCTGCATGTTTGCTTGAAGAAGGGCGGTTATCTGCATGGCGGACTGCTGACTTGTTCCTCCGAGGTCGGGGTACATTCCCCCGGCATATTGGTTAACCCTGGCAGCGTTTATGGCACCCAGTATTTCCGGGAAATTGGCCTTGATGTTCCGGGTGGTGGGTCCATCGATCACGATCTCCGGTTCGCGTTCAGAGAACAGGCCAAGGGTTGGTTTTGAGTAATAGCCGGTCTTGACATTACCCAACAGAGATGCCTGGTAGGTTCTGCCATCGTTGGCTCCGATAACCGGATATTTTCCTTTAGCAAATTGCTGAGATTGGATTAATGCCACGTTGGCTCCCGTCCGAAGTATTGCCGCGCCGGTAAGGAATGCCCGTAAAGTCTGGGTTAAATCGGCATTAACTCCCGCATTGAAGTTCACCCTTGCCACCTCCATCACACCCTCGATGATCGTCTGTGCAATGGCAATTTTCTGCTGACGTTGAGCATATTTTTTCTCTATGGCTGCTTTTTGCTTATCGGTAAGCCCGGCAGCTGCAAGCTCCCGGTTCTTAGATGCCTCATACATAATTGTAACGGCATCCATGATAATATTGGCTCCACGGGCCCAATCCTCCATTTGCTGGAACTGCTTTTCAGCCACTTGCTGATCCAGTGCTTTGATTTTGTCTGTGCATTCGGTATAGCCGATCAATTTGTCGTCCAATTCTTTCTTGAGTTTTGCCTTCTGACCTTCATAAGTTTTCTCCATCCAGTAATCCAGTTCTAACTGCTGCTGGACATACCAATCGGGCAACTTGGCGTTTTCACCGGCCTCCTTCAGAAATTTCTTGCTGTCTTCATCCCATTTCTCATAGAATTTATCGTATTCTTCATATAGCTGCTTGGAAGCCTCGGCAGTTTTTTTCTGTCCGGCTTCCCTGGCAGCGATAATAACATCCTGGATTTTTTCTTCTTCATCGGCTGTACTTTGACCGTGTTTTTTGAGTCTTTCAATGGAGGCGTTCAGGTACCGGAGTTCCTCGGTATCCAGTTTTTCGAGGTATATCTTTAGGCCTGTAATTTTCAGAAAGAAAAATTGAAAATGACATGCCGGTCGAGTTCCTGCCAGTACTGATAAGCTAATTCCTCGACATACGCCCAGTATTTGTCCGACATCCCGAATTGTTGAATGCCCTTGCTGATGTCAGCTTCAATACGTTCCGCAATCTCCTTTTTAAGTTCGATCCTGATTTTTTTGCCGTTAAATACAAATATAACCGTCGGGATGGGGATAACGGTTTTGTCAACCTGAATCAGTCCCTGGCCGATCGTAGCACCGGTGCTGATTTGTATCCCATCATTCAGACAACTCAATGGGGGTTCACTCCCTGCATAAGAAACAACTTCGAGGTTATTGACACCGACATTGAAATATTCAAGCGCCCGTACCCCCATTTTAACCCCTATGATGGAATAAATACCGGTGTGACCATGAATCTCGTTGGTGAGTACCACCGATTTCCATTCTGTTAGCCCAAAATCCCCGATCACCCGGGGCAGAAAATCGGAAACATTTTTCTTATACAGGTCTGGATTAACCGGGAAATCGGTAAAAACGCGATTATTCGGTTTGACGCTGGAATTCAGAACGGTTGAAATCAGATCGCCAACATAGGAAGCAGGAATATTCTTTTCCAGGGTAAACACGGCCGGATGTTGGCCATCACGGGAAGTAAACACAATCGGACAGGTCATGAAAAGAGGAACAAGATCATCACCGAGTTCCAGGTGGATTTGCTTACCGGGATTGGATTCAGCGATCTGTTTGTGAATATTAACCAGATGATCCGCATAGATTGAGCCCGCTGAATCCAACTTTTGTATGAAGGCCTGATCGCATACAAGGTTGGAGCGGTCATTTGAAACAACCTGCAACGGAATCGGCAGGGAATGGATGAACTTATAACTTTCAGGGTCTGTCTGATAATTAAACCCATTTTTAAAATCTATGTCGTTGTACCAGATAATTCTTTCCACCATTTGAGTTTTTTTGGGATTATTCCGGAGCCAATCGGCCAAATTGGTCAGTGCTCCTAAGGCGATCAGGGTAATTTTCTGTGGATAGGATTTCGTTATTTCGGTCATCAGTAAAACCGCCTCCTGATAGGAGGCTGGTTCAATAAATTCATTGTTTCCCCAGGAAACCGAACTGGCAAAAGCACTCCAGAATGGTATGGCCTGATCCAGCGACCGGCCGAGGCCAACGGGGATTCCTTCGTGATGGAAATAAGCCAGGAGGCTGTTTACCTTATCCGCTGCCGATTTTGCTGGCAAAGTGCCTTGGGAGCCGATGATCCCGAGCACGCGGATATCGTTGCATGCTAATAGCGTAGTAACAGCCCGAAGGTCATCAATGGCCCCGTCGGTATCAATGATGATATGATATTTAGGTTTACCCGAGTGACCCAAGAGCTGCGGGGCTATCATAATCGATAAGAGAACGGGGACGATCAGGATAAAGGGTCCTTTAACCCGCTTCATCCAGGGTTTCTCGGAAATATAACTCACTCGTACGGTCATTCAGTCTATCGTTTTACAGCAGTAACCTGGCTCAAAGATAATATGAATTGAAGGCCCGGCGAAATCAGAGGCCTAATTTGTCAGACTAAACGGGACTCTCAGGTGGAAAGAAATATTCCTGCCGGGATTAAAAGCATTAACTTCTTTTAAAGTTGATAAATGGTCGATGTATTTTTTGTCGAGGAGGTTATTGACCTGAATACTTACGGAAATGATCTGATCTTTTATCCTGATGTTTCCGCCGGCACCCATATCAAAGCGTGTGTAGACGGGGGTGAATGTAATTGTTGATGATGTTGTAAAATCCTGCCAGGTCGAATGTAACGTTATCCTTGTGGTAATGAAAGCTTAAATCTGTTTCGAAGGAGTTTTCAGGAACCTAAATTCACGGAAAACATACCAAAAACCAAAGTGACCGCTACAAATCCTGTTCAAGCGTTTCCTGAATTATCAGCCGGTTTTCTGTATAATAATCTCAGAAGCGTTGGAAAAACCATCAGCAAAAGGGGCATAGCAATAATAAAACCTCCAATTACAGCGATAGCAAGTGGTTGTTGCATTTGTGCTCCCACACCGATTCCGAGTGCTAATGGTGTAAGTGCCATAATAGCCCCAATGGCGGTCATAAGCTTCGGCCTTATGCGCAGCGAAATAGCGTAATTAATAGATTGATCAATGTCTGATGTTTTCTGGTAAGTGGTAAGGAACTGGTTAACAGTAAAAATTGCATTCTCAGCAATGATACCTACAATCATGATGATACCCGTGTAACTTCCCACGTTCAGTGGAATGCCGGTGAGGTACAACGCACAAATACATCCGCCAATGCCGAGAATGGAAATAAATATAATAAGCAAAGCAATTCGAAGATTCCTGAAAAGGAACAAAAGAACGGTAAATACCAATATAATAGCTGTTAACAGGATAAACAACAGCTCCCTGAACGATGCCTGTTGCTGTTCAAAAGTTCCACCATATTCGATATAAAAACCGGACGGAAGTAATACGTTCTTAGCGATAACCCCTTTTATTTCACTAATTGCACTACCTAAATCATTATTGTCCAGGCGTGCAGTTACTTCGATGTTCGATTTGAGATCTTCCCGCGTAAGTTCCGGGTCGCCGGCCGATAATTCAACCTTTGCAAAATATTGTAACGGTCTGTAGGAACCATCAGGCGCAAAAACCGGCTGGTTGTTGATAAGGTCAATACTATTGTTTTTAAATCGGGTATTTCTCAAGAGAATGGTCAGCATTTGTTCCCCTTCCTGTACTTGTCCGACGGGTAAACCTTCGTTATAAACCGTGAGCTGGGTTTGAAAATCGGCCGGTGTAATTTTATACTGCGCCAGCTTTTCCTGGTCGGGAATAATAGTAACAGACGGGCCATCATAAATAATGCCGTTCATAACATCGGCAACCCCTTTTACTTTATTAAGGTTTTCCTGCACCTGTAGCGCCAATTCCTGCAATTTTGCCCGGTCGTCGCCAAATATTTTAATCACAACAGGTTGCGGCCGGCCAATTAAATCGCCCAGTAAATCGGCTATCCTCTGGCCGAATTCAATTTCCAGAGCGGGGGCAATAGCCGTAGCCTTTTCGCGAAGCTCGGATATTACATCTTCTGTTTTTCTATTTACCCCCGGTTTTAGCTGGATCAGGTAATCGCCATAATTCGGAGGTACTATTCCCTGGGCCATGCTGATGCCCGAAATCATGTTTGTTCCGGTACGCCTCATGTAGGTTTCAACATCGGGGTGGCTAAGCACCACATTATCAACTTCTTTCAGAATAGCATCGGAGGCATCGAGGGTCGTTCCCGGTGGCGCAATATAGTCGAGCACGATGGAACCCTCGTCAAGCTCCGGTAAAAATCCGGTCTCCAGTTTATTAATCAACACGATGGAAGATAGGATAAGAAGAAGTATGAACCCAAAGGCAAACCAGGGTTTGTCGAAAAACCAGACCAGCCACCATAATTTTTGCCGTTCCTGTTTTTCCCCCTTCATAGATGATCTGATAAGCTTTTTATGGGGTTTATATCCAAATAGCAGATGCAGGGCGGGCAATCCAATCCAGGTTGCAATAAAAGAACAAACCAGGGTTATTTCCATAGTAAGCGTCAGCTCCTTGAAAAAACTCCCGGCCACTCCACTCATGATCACAAAAGGAAGAAAGATGACAATGGTACTGAGCGAAGACCCCACCATAGCCGGCAGAAACATTTTCATTGTTTCACGGACTACCGCATATTTGTCTTTCCCCGGATCTTCTTCGTGAAGGCGGTGAAGCTGCTCGATGATGACAATCGCATCATCAATTATCAGCCCTATAGATGCTGCAATAGCCCCTAATGACATAATATTGAGCGTAATATGGACAAAATGCAGCACAATGAAAGTCAGTGCAAGTGTTACCGGGATGATGAGGATAATATTGAGGCTTGCCCTGAAAGAGCGTAAAAACAGGATCACAACAATGATGGCAAGGAACAGCCCTTCGTAAATACTTTTCAGCACACTGTCGATAGAGCTTGTTACAAAAGCAGATTGGTTATAGTAAGGTTTCAGCGCCATCCCCCCGGGCAATTGCTTTTGAATTTCGATTGCCTTCGCGCTCACATTGTTTGCGAAATCCACCAGGTTCACGCCTTTCTGTTTTACCAGGTCGATAATCACGGCATCATGGCCATTTGCATTAATCCTGATAAATTCCTGCTGTTCCTCCAAATCAATATTGGCCAGGTCCGAGAGCCTGACAATCCTGTGACCGTCGTTGTTGATGACCACTCTTTTTAATTCATCTATATTTTTAAACCGGGTGTCGGTGAGGGAAAGGTACAAACGCCGGTAATTCGATAGTAATCCGCTCGATTCAATAAAATTGGTGTTACCCAATGCAACAATGATGTCCTGCGGTGTAAGCCCCAACGAAATTAGTTTTTGGGGTACGGGTGATATTACAAATTCTTTGGTTTTTCCGCCCCTGACAATTACGTTGGAAATGCCCGGTATTTGCGAAAATTGTGGCCTTATTGTAAAAAGCGCTGCATTTTTTAACTCTATCTGACCATATTTATCACTTTCGATGGTAAACCCGATTACCGGGTAAATGGTTTGACTCATGGCTTCAACCACGATGTTGACTGACGGGGGCAGTAAATTTTTTATTTCGTTAATGCGTTCATTCAACTGGGTTTTGGCAAGATTCATGTCCTCATTCCAGCCGAAATAGGCATCAATTGTGCAACTTCCGCGGTTAGTACTGCTCCTGACAGTAGTAATGCCATTGACCCTTTTAATGGCAATTTCGAGCGGTTTGGTCACGGTTATCATCATCTTGTCCACCGGCTGCTCACCATTATCAGCAATAATGGTTATTTTAGGGAATGTAACATCCGGGAAAAGCGATGTTTGCATGTTGCGGTAAGAAAAAATTCCCCAAAGCAGGACAGCCAGCAAAACAAACAGAATGGGTTTCAGAAAGAACCTGTAATAGCTTTTATTGTTCATGGATCACCCTTTTAAGAACCTTAACAGAAACTGTATCGCCTAAACCGTAATTGCCGGAAGTCAGGAATAAATCGGAGGCTTTAAAAACAGGCCGGGTTATCTGAACATATTCTTCTTCGCTTATGCCGGTTGTAATAATCACTTTAACTGCAATAGAATCGTTGATCAGTTTCATTACCCAGAAACTTTGCATTGTTTCATTTGTGAGGATACACGATTTTGGAAGGCTTGCCGCATCCTTAACCGATTCTTTTACGATTCTTATTTTACCCACCAGGTTTTCAGGCAGGTTTTTGGGTTCGGCTAGCCGCACAATAAAGCGTTCGGTTTGTGAACTGCTTGCCATTGAAGGAAAGCGTGATTTGATAATTCCTTTGATCACCTGGTTGTCGGGCAGGGCAATTTCGCATGGAGTACTTAACCTAAGGGAACCTGACAATTCGAAAGGCACATCGAGGATAAATACAAGGCTTTCAGGAACAATTATCTGGCATAACTGGTCGCCTTCGGCCACATAATCGCCTTTTGGGTGCCCGATGGACGCGATCAGCCCGGTATTGGCAGCCTTCACATTCACAATGCCGCTGAATTTCAGGTTATTTAAAGAATCATCCTGGATTGCCGAGGCTTCTTTTGTTTTTATTGTAAATAACAACTGGTTCTTTTCTACTGCGTCACCCTGGTTTATCAGCATATTGTCAACATATCCTGTACAAGGCGCTTTAATATCGGCTTTAAAAAGGAATGCCGAGGTAGCGCTTAGTTCGATATAAGTAATCATTTGGCCGATACGAATAGCTGATACTGTTACAGGAATGCGTGAACGGGCTATTTTTTCGGAGTTGACCGCTGCCTGTTTGCAACCGGTTACAACGATTATGCCGATAATAACGGCTACGATGCTTTTATTAATTGTCAGGTTCATAAGTCTTTTTTCTTTCAAATTCACTAGTTTAAAGGTATCTTTTTTTACCAAAATCAGTGTCTTAAAACCGGGCAGTATTATCAGTATAAAAAATCATGATCACCCAATCATTTCCGGCTTTCTACCTGTTATCGAAGTATCGGTTCAGGAACTGGACCACCGCTGATATCCACCACCATCAGGAGAGGAGAAGGGACTGGATAGTCAGATACGCGATCGCTCATTCACTCTTTTTCAAACAATATTATCAAGGATTTAATCCGGATGACTTCTTTTCCCTTCCAACGGTGGATAAAAACCTCATGATGGAAAACCTTTCCGCTTACAACACTTTACATCTTGATAAGGATGAATTGATCCGTTTTGCACTTAACATTGAGGAAAACCGCGATTTCTCCAGCCGTTTTAATGGAATCAATATCGGCATGTCGTCCGGGACATCTGGGAACAAGGGTATTATCATCACCACACCGCGTGAAGAGAAATACCTCAAGGCTATGTATGCATCAAGGCTCGTGCTGCCAAAAGGGGAGAAATTGAACGGCGCTTTTATCCTGCGCGTGAACACCCCGGCGTTTAAATATCAGCGGTTCGGGAACAAGCTGAATTATGTGAGCCAGCTCCAGACCATGGAACAGATCAGACTGCAATTATCTGATATAAACCCGAATGTAATATCTGCCCCTCCAAGCATGCTGCAGCTGCTGGCCCGGGAAAAGGATGCCGGATCCCTCAATGTCCATCCAAAGATTTTGTACTCCTATGCTGAGGTTCTGGATCCCAAGGTGCGAAACTATCTTGGGAAAGTCTTCGGCTGTCCGGTCCACGAGGTATACCAGGGAAGCGAAGGAACCTATGCCATGACCTGCCGCGAAGGCAATCTGCATATCAATGAGGACATTGTTTTCCCAGAACTGCTTGACGCGAGGGGGCAGTCCACATTGGATGGAGAGCCTTGCTGCCGCCTCCTGGTAACCGACCTGTATAAGCGCTCGCAACCCATCATCCGGTATGCGATTAACGATATCCTCACCATCGAACCTGGCCGGTGTGCCTGCAGATCCAATTTCCGCGTGATCCGGCGCATTCAGGGACGAGCTGATGACCTGATTTGGGGTTTACGCAACGGGACCCATGAAAAACATTTCATCTATCAGGACTACATCAGCCGGAAGATCATCTCAACGTCTGACGAGATCGATGATTATCAGGCCATTCAGGAGTCACTCAGTCTGATTCGAATCCGGTTGAAGATCAAGTCAGAAGCTAATCAAACGGAGATTATTCAGCTTATCAAGAAGGGTATAAGGGATATCTTTGCTGCATATGATTGTCTTTTACCGGAGGTAGTTGTTGAAATCGGAGACCTCATTGTGAACCCGAATTCAGGAAAACTAACCCGCATTATTTGTCATCTTAAGGATGAAAACAATTGAAAGAAACCATTCGCTTGATCTCCTCAGGGGTATCGCGCTGATCTTTATTATCTTTTTTCATACTTCGGTATACAACTTTGCCAATATCAACAAGATCGATTTCAGCAATCCGCCCATCCTGATTGTTCTGATCAGCTTTTTAATCCTGTGGGGCGGACTGATTATTATCTATTCCGGCTTTACAAATACTTTGATGCTTGCCGGCAGGCTTGGCGGTGGAAAGGAATTCGGGCCTTTCGGTTTACTGATCATTGCAGGTTTCATCTATATCGCTGTTCACTATCTCCTGATTCTGGTGCTTGGAAGATGGTCGGTCGATTTTGTGAACAATCAGCCTAATCTGACTGCCGTCGCAGCCACAATCCGTTCTGGATCAATCAGCTTTCCGTCTTTGTCCAAACTATATGACGGCACTTCGCTTTCAACCATTGCAATTAACCTGATTTTCGTCTCGCTGATAAACTTTGCTTTGCTGAGAAAGGGAGGGATCGTGAAGGAAGCCCGGAATTATTCGATATTATTAATTGGAGGATTTCTGATCATGATCCTATCGTTCCTGAGGATTGATCTTTATCCTTTGTTTCAGGATGCGATAACCAAGGAAAATGGTTGGGCCGTTGGAGGAAGTTTCTTTCTGGCGAATCCGTATCCATTGATTCCTTACCTTGCTTATAGTCTTTTTGGATCGGCAGCGGCTCTGATGGTTTACAACAACCGTAGAAAACTCATCGCACGGGTATTGATACCGACAGGAATTCTCTTCCTCCTATACGGCCTTACCGGGGCCATGAGGTATGATAAAACCATTTCCACTCCCGATTTTTTCTGGTATTTTAAAACACAGTTCGAGCTGGGTATCTTTTTATTGTTGTTTTGCGTTTTCCTGCTGGCATTCAGGAAGCCAAACAGATTAAGCGCAAAGATTCCGGTGATTCTATGGTTCAGCCGGCTGAGTCTGACCATTTACCTGCTGGAAACTCTCGTCTCGGAACTGCTCGGCAAGGCAGGCCACCTGCTTTTCTCCGGCTGGAATCAAACCATAAACGGATGCCTCCTGTTTGGGGCGATAAATGTTGCAATATGGGCCGGGATCCTTTTCTTTTGGCGGAAAATCGATTTTCGCTACAGTTTGGAGTATTTCTGGGTAAAAGGGTTCAGTAAGTTAGGAAAGGAATCCGGAAAACTTAATGAATTGCCTTAACTATTCGTTTACCTTTTAAATCTCTGTGGCCCTCTGTGGTTCTCCGTGACTCTCCGTGTGATTTCTTTTCTTACACAGAGTTGCACAGAGGACCACGGAGAGCCACAGAGATCGAAAATAGGTGAGGTTAGGATGTACAAACTTCCATTATAATATTTTGTCTCACCAGGTTGTTGAGCTCATCGGGCTTCATCTTGCCGGGATAAATCGCCAAAGTGTTTTTCATTTTTCTTTGACAATAATTAGAATATCATAATCCGAATCGGGTTTACCTTGGTTTGTCAACCTTGATCCAAACAAAACCGCTTTGACAAAAATATCCGGCATACTCGATTTTAATTGTCGGGTAATTTCCTTTAATACAGTCTTTTGGTTAACAGCCATCTTTTAAATAATTACACAAATATAAGAAGTTTATAAAAGGTACGAAGCATTTGTGAAGCCTTGAATGCCGATGGCACCCTGGACATACAGGCCATCAGCGACCTGAAAGAGGAATGCTATGCAATTCCGGCCATTGCAGATGGAAAGTTGTATATCCGAACCGTGGGGATGCTGTACTGCTTCGGGGTGAGTGCTGAATGAGAACCGCATTTTTCTTAACATTGCCGCAAATAACATCCGATTACTTTGAATTACCTCCAGGCTGAAAAAATATCAAAATCTTACCGGGAAAATTCCCTGTTCGAGTCTCTGTCACTGACTATTGAAAAGAATCAGAAACTTGCCCTGATTGCCCGGAATGGGGCCGGTAAATCCACCCTTTTGCGCATTTTGGCCAATGAGGAAGAGCCGGATGCCGGTATGGTGAATACCGTGCAGGGCCTGACCATCGGTTTCCTGCACCAGAATCCTGAGCTTCACGATCATCTGGAAGTTATCGAACAGGTGCTGTTCTCTTTACCGCACCTATCCAATGCGATCAAAAATTACGAAGAGGCTATTTCAACCAGTGATCATGGTTCCCTTGAAGATGCCATCCTGGAGATGGACCGGATGGGTGCCTGGGATTGCGAAACCCGGATCAAAGAGGTACTGACCCAACTGAAAATAGCTGATCTGAATCAAAGGGTGGGCGAACTTTCAGGCGGACAGCGAAAGCGGATCGCCCTGGCAACGGTTCTCATCCCCCAGCCGGATCTGCTGATTCTCGATGAACCCACCAACCATCTCGACCTGGATATGATCGAGTGGCTCGAAGAGTATTTGAGCCAGTCATTTATCACGGTGCTCATGGTGACCCATGACCGCTATTTTCTGGACCGGGTTTGCACCGAGATACTGGAACTGAACGAAAAGACACTCTATCGGTATAAAGGTAATTATCAGGTTTTCCTGGATAAACGCCGGGAAAGGATCGAACTGGATCAAAAGCAGAGCGATAAAGCCGGTGCTCTGATGAAAAAGGAACTGGAATGGGTAAACCGTATGCCCCGGGCCCGAGGAACCAAGGCCAAATACCGGATAGAGGCATTTGAACAGCTGAAGGAGGATTCGAAAAAAGAGTATCAGGCGGAGCTTGGCGATATTAATCTGATCAGCAGGCGCATGGGAAAGAAAGTGCTGGACCTGTACCATCTATCCAAATCTTTTGATGACCTGCTGCTGTTCCGGGATTTCAGCTATAAGTTCCAGCGCTTTGAGAAAATCGGACTGATCGGCCCTAACGGGATCGGGAAATCAACCCTTCTCTCCGTAATAACCGGTTCGATGGAACCTGATTCAGGCCGTAGCGATATCGGGACTACTATTAAATTCGGTGTTTACAGGCAGGAGGGGATTGAATTCGATCCGGACGACAAAGTGATTGATGTAGTGCGTAAAATCGCGGAAGTGGTAGAACTCGGTCCCGGGCGTTCGATGAGTGCAACACAGTTTCTTGAACTTTTCCTGTTTCCGCGGAGTGTTCAGTACGGGCTGGTTTCAAAATTGAGCGGTGGAGAAAAACGACGGTTGTATCTGCTGACCGTACTCATGACGAATCCTAATTTTCTCATACTGGATGAACCTACCAATGACCTCGATATTTTAACGCTCAATGTTCTTGAGGACTACTTGCTCCGTTTCGCCGGATGCGTGATTATTGTTTCACACGACCGGTATTTCATGGACAAGGTAGTTGATCACCTGTTTGTTTTTGAAGGTTCCGGAGTCATCCGTGATTTCCCGGGCAATTATTCTATATACCGGGATCATAAAGAGGTTGAAAGGCAACAGGCAATCAGGGAAGCTGTCCCTAAGGAAAAGAAAATCAAGCCGAAACAAGATCCGGTTAAGGGAAAACTCACTTTTAAAGAAAAAGTTGAGCTGGAAAATCTTGGAAAAGAGATTGCTGTTTTGGAGGAGGAAAAACGCAGCCTCGAGAATGATCTTAACTCCGGGCTCTCGTCTCCGGAAGAATTGCAGCAGAAAAGTTTGCGGATCAGCGAAGTGATTAAGCTCCTGGATGAGAAGGAGTTGAGGTGGCTGGAGCTGAGTGGGTTGGAGGAATGAGGTACCCACCCCTCC
>QYQM01000155.1 GCA_007280905.1 Porphyromonadaceae bacterium
ATACTGGAAAAAACCTGACTGATATGATCAAAAAAGAGGGATATGCTACCTGGCTTTTTGTTGTGTTCCCTGCAATCACAATGATGCTCGGATGGGGGCTGAGGGGACATATTGGTGGTGGCCCTTTTGGTGCTATGATTCCCGGTGCACTGGTTGCATTAAGCATATCTATGTTATTGAAACTTCCTGCCGGAATGGCTTCCGTATTTGTTGTCTTTGGTGCCGTGGGCATTGGGCTGGGAGGTGAAATGACGTATGGGCAAACCCTTGGTTTTTTGAAAAGCCCGGATACCATGTGGTGGGGAACGCTCGGAACAACTGTGAAAGGTTCGGTTTGGGGTTTGCTTGGAGGAATTGTTATAGGAATTGGGCTGATTTATAATCGTTTGTCTAAAAGGACAATCATTACAGCTTTTTTATTGCTGCTCGCCGGAATGTTGATCGGCTTTAAACTCATCAACCAGCCAATGGTTGTCTATTTCTCCGATCCCGCCAATCCGCGTTCGGAATCCTGGGGCGCTCTTCTGGTCGGGGCAATCGCTCTTTTAATATTTCTCAAAAACAAAATCGCGACTGACGGTTTTACAATCATTTCCCGCTTTGCTTTTTGGGGATTGCTGGGCGGCGGATTAGGTTTCGGGCTTGGCGGCTTTTGGATGGTGCTGGGTTTCCATCTGCCTAATGAGGTTATTTTTCACAGCTGGTGGAAGGCAATGGAATTTACTTTCGGTTTGCTGCTTGGAGGGGCCCTGGGGTACGCTGCATGGCTTAACAGGAAGGAAATTTTGCGGGACAAGGAAAAGCTTGCTGATGAACCGATTTCAACCTCCAAAACAATCTTACAGGAATTTACGGTTACATTGATTGTAGGACTGTTGATTTATTGGGTTTTCTCTTCCTGGTTAGATCCGGTCGTAGAGGCAGGCAAGGGTACTAAGGGATTCTCTATGATAGGATCAAGAGATATTGCCATTCTCCTTTCCAATTTCGCTTTTTTTGGACTGATCATGATCCTTGCGGTGATGCGTTTCCCGACAGTGGCCTGGCAAATAGCGATTACCATAACTTTCTGTCATACGACTATCGACCTGATGAGCGGTTTGTATCCGGATACTGCATCCAGCTCTCCTGTTGCCACCCGGATTACATTGATTTTCCTTATGACAATAGCTGTTGCTGTCTTGACCGCCTATTTTCAACGGCGAAAGAATATATTGCATACCCTGTTTCTGCTACTGGTTTGGTCCACCGTCACTATTTCTTTTTTAAGGCTGTTTATTAATCCCGAAAGTTTAAATATTTCAGGTTTATCGTTTTGTAAAATTGTTTGCGGAAAATTTATTGTGGATATTATTTTTCTGGTTTCTGCTCTGATTGTTTCATTTATTTCATTTCAGAAAATCCGGCAACCTCAAAAATCATAGGTCATTATAAAATATAGAAAATGGAAGTACTGATAAGCAAATTAAAAAATATGAAAAAAATTGTACGATTACTATTACTCATAACGATTTCACAACTGTTTCTGCAAGGCTGCAGCAGTAAAAAATCTCAATTGGGAGTCTTTCCACAGTTAGGAAAGGATAAGGTAGAGGATGTAATAGCTGCAATGACACCAGAGGAAAAAATAGCACTAACGGTAGGAGTAGGGGATGGAAAAACGCCTCCTCCAGGAGTGCCGGCTTATAACCCGAAATCGTGCATCAGCATTGAAGATCATACATCTTCCAATAGTGCGCCACTCTTTACTCCTATTGTAGATGGTTGCGTTTGGGGTATACCCCGGTTGGGAATTAAATCTACCGTGATGGGAGGTGTTGCCATTGCCTGCACCAACCCCAATGATTCAGAACAAGAGATTCGATATACTGCTTTTCCCAGCGAAACATCTCTGGCTGCTACTTGGAACACAGAGTTGATAGAAAAAGTGGGTGCGGCTATAGGTAACGAGGTGATAGAGTCGAATGTTGATATTATACTGGAACCGGGCTTGAATATACATCGCAATCCTATGTGTGGTCGTAACTTTGAGTACTTTTCGGAAGATCCATTGCTGTCTGGAAAAATTACAGCAGCTTATGTTCGGGGAGTGCAATCGCAAGGTGTCGGTACTGCCATCAAGCATTTTGCGGCAAACAATCAGGAAACCAATAGAAGAAGCTATGATGCGCTTATCAGTCAGCGGGCTTTGCGTGAAGTTTACCTGCGCGGATTTGAAATTGCTGTGAAAGAGGGTAATCCATGGTCAATCATGACCTCCTATAATAAATTTAATGGATACTATACCTCCGAAAACCCCGAACTGCTCAAAACCGTTGTTCGTGAGGAGTGGGGTTTCGATGGGCTGTTCATGACCGACTGGGACGGCCTGGGCAGTGCAGCGGCAAAGATAAGAGGTGGCACCAACCTCCTTATGAGTGGCAGTAAGGCCGAGGTTGAGGAACTTATGGCGGCCTTGAAAAACAAAACGCTTGATGAAAAAGAGATAAATAGGAGCCTGGAGTATGTTTTAAATTTTAAAATAAAAACTCCCCGGTTTAAGGGCTACAAACCATCATTAAATTTTGACAAGGTTGCGCATGAAACGCTGGCAAGAGAGTCTGCCGGTGAAGCTATAGTGCTGCTCAAGAATAACAACGCCACATTGCCATTCAACGATGATGTCAAAACAATTGCACTTTATAGTAAGGGCTCATACTATTTTGTGGCCAGCGGAACGGGCAGCGGAGAGTCGAAGCCAAAGCTCTCTGTAACGGTTAACCAGGGGATAAAAAATGCGGGATTCCAGGTAGTAAAGTACCTCGATGATACCTATACAAATTTTGTTGATACCATTCTGGCTAATAATAGCACCGTTGATGATTACTTTAAAAGGCGAATAGTTCCCTTCCATTCAGAACTTAACCTGTCCAAAGCAACCATTGCACAGCAGGTATCAGGCTCTGACATTGCGGTTATTACGATTGCACGAACGGGAGGAGAAGGACACGATAATGGTTATATTCCCCTGGACAAAGTGGAGCGGAATTTAGTGCGTGATGTGTGCGATGAATACCATGCTCATGGAAAGAAGGTGGTGGTAGTTCTTAATGTCGGAGGTGCCTTTGAAACAGCTAGCTGGAGAGACCTCCCCGATGCTATCCTTCTGGCCTGGCAAACAGGACAACAGGGTGGTAATGCTGTTGCAGATGTGTTAAAAGGAGATGTAAACCCCTCCGCGAAATTGCCTACATCATTCCCGATGAAATATGAAGATGTACCTTCTGCTCCAAATTTTATTGGAGAACCCGAATCTGAAAAAGTTAATATTAATCCTGTGCTATACAATGAGGGGATTTACGTGGGCTATCGCTACTACGACTCTTTTAATGTGCCTACTGCCTACGAATTTGGTTATGGTCTTTCGTATACAACCTTTGAGTACTCGAATCTAAAGTTGAGCAGCACAACCTTTGCCGATAAGATTAATGTAACCGTAACCGTAAAAAATACCGGAAAGCTGCCAGGCAAAGAGGTGGTTCAACTGTACCTTTCAGCCCCCGATGCAGAGATTGAGAAACCAATCCAGGAGCTAAAAGGATTTACCAAAACTCAGCTGCTGCTGCCAGGAGAGAGCCAGCTGCTATCATTTGAATTAGATGCCCGTTCACTGGCTTCCTTCTGGAGCGGTATGAGTGCATGGGTGGCAGATAAGGGTGACTACCAGGTGCGTATCGGGTCTTCCTCAAAGGATATTCGCCTGCAAGTCTCGTTTACTTTACCAAAAGTGATGGTGGTGGAGAAGGTACATGACGTGATGTATCCATACTCTTTACTGAATTTTGTGCTAGACGAATTGACTGTTAACAATAATAAATAAGGCTGAATTTGAAAACCGATTAGACCCAGACTCAAAATGAAAAAGATAAAATTCCATTGTGTTTTCCTTTTACTGCTTATTTGGTTCTGCGGTACTTTGGAAACCACTGCGCAAAATTATCTACCTCCCAATGGCGGAGGTTTCCCTGATCCTCAATTGAGCCAGAAAGATAATGATTACCTGAACCGGCAGGCAAAGGTATTTCTGGATACAGTACAGTCAATCCTTTCAGATTATCCGCCGATATTACCCGAGGGCAGAGAAAGAGGATTTGCCAAATTACTCATAGATGCTGTTTTTCACGAGCGTTATGCAGCTTTTAGAAAGCCTGCTCAGGCATTCTTTCATGCACAGACCAATCAACTGATTAAAGAGTTGGAAGAGATTAAGGTAGAGAATGGAGCAAAGATTTGGAAGGTATACAACATGGGATTTATTGTACGTACAAAATCAGTCACACTTGCTTTTGATATTGTCAGGGGCGCAACTTCCGGATCAGCTGACTTTACATTATCAACCGACGAAATGGATCGTATTGTCAAACAATGTGATGTCTTGTTTATTAGTCATAAACATGCGGATCATGCAGACAAAGAGGTTGCCGAAGATTTTATCAGGCTGGGCCGACCGGTTGTGGCTCCTGAACAGGTTTGGAAAGATGATCCTGTCTTTTCACTGATCACCCATCTGGATCGGACCCCGGAGAAAGTTCAAAAACTCAAACTATCTGACAATTTCGTTCTGGATGTTATCATTTATCCCGGTCATCAATTGCGTTCAGCAGATAATAATGTTGCGTTGGTTAATACTCCGGAAGGAATAACAGTTGCCCATTTGGGCGATCAGATTAATGAAGGTGATTTCATGATCGACTATGACTGGATCGATAAAATTGCTCAAAATCATCATGTTGATATTTTAATGCCTAATGCCTGGACGATGGATATTTCCAGGATTGTCAGAGGTTTTAATCCGGAATTGGTAGTGCCGGGACATGAACTGGAACTGGGTCATACGGTTTGGGACAGACTGCCCTATTGGGGCGATGATGAATATCTGGAACTTAATTATTCAGAATTAAAAGCCTCCGGATATCCCGTTCTTGTGATGGTTTGGGGAGAATCGTATCAATATGATCCAAAACCTATTTATCTTGATTATAATCAATCCTTTAAAGTGCGTGTAGATGATTTGCTTTCCAGAATGACTCTGCAAGAGAAATTATCCCAGATGATGACCCGTACCCCAACTGAGCTAATGCGCTTCGGAATCCCCGGATATCAATGGGGCGGCGAGGCAGGCCATTGTGTCATTGCCCGTTCAGGTGATGTGGCCACCATATTTCCCCAGGCCATTGCTCAAGCTGCCACATGGAATAAAAGGACCGTTTACGAAGTCGCTAATGCAATGTCAGATGAATCGAGGGCAAGGGTTCATGCGGGAATACCGAAAACCGGCCTTACTTTCTGGGCTCCCGTAGTGGAAATGGCCCGCGATCCGCGATGGGGAAGGACGGAGGAATGTTATGGGGAAGACCCGTATTTAACGTCTCAGTTGAGTCTTGCTTTTGTAAAGGGCCTTCAGGGAGATCATCCCAAATATTTGAAAACCATAGCAGCACCAAAGCATTTTGCAGCGAATAATGAGGAGTGGTGCCGCCATAACGGTTCTTCCGAAATTGATGAACAGCTATTGCACGAGTATTACCTTCGTCCTTATCAGGTCCTTGTTGAAGAGGGAAAAGTGGAGCAGATAATGGCTGCTTATAACAGGCTGAATGGCGTTCCTTGTGCTGGTAATAAACTTCTCTTGACTGATATTCTGCGTAATGATTGGGGCTTCGACGGAACTGTTGTTTCCGATTGCAATGGAATTAAAGATTTATATGAAGGACACAAATATGTCGCCAATGTTGAGGAAGCGATTGCGCTGGCATTAAACTCAGGGCTTGATCTGGAGTGCGGTGATTGTTTTAAAGCATCTCTGGCCGAGGCTGTTAAAAAAGGTCTGGTTTCTGCAGCTACGATTGATACAGCCGTACACCGGATTCTTCTCTCCCGTTTTCGTTTAGGATTATACGATCCGCCTGAAATGGTGCCATACACAAAGATTCCTCATACCGTTGTAGATGGCCCTGAAAATCGTGCCCTTGCCAGGAAAGCCGCCCGTGAGGCTATCGTGTTGTTAAAAAATGAGAACCATCTTTTGCCATTAAATATAAAGGAGGTCAAATCAGTTGCTGTTATTGGCCCCAATGCAGCTGTTTGCCAAATGGGCGGATACACAGGAGCGTATTCCAAAGCAGTTTCGCCCATTGAAGGAATTATAAACAGGCTCGACAACGCTAAAGTCCATTACGTTAAAGGCACAGATATAAAAATTTCACTACCGGTTATACCAAACGAGTACCTGGTTCCGCCCGATGCCAAACCGGGAGAACACGGTTTGCGGGGAGAATATTTCAACAATACGGATTGTTCAGGTGATCCTGTTTTGGTACGAATTGATCCGGTAATTGATTTTAATTTTGGCAGAGGTGCTCCTGATCCTGCAATCCCGATTGATTACTATTCTGTGAGGTGGACAGGCCGGTTTATTGCTCCGGCTTCAGGCACCTATTTTATTGGAGGTGATTTTGACGATGCTATTCGCCTTTATCTTGATGGCAAAAAGATTATTGACAAAACAAACAACAGAAACCGGTCATCTGATGCAGTGAAAATTGAATTGGAGGCTGGAAAACAGTATGACTTGAGAATTGAATATACCGAACAATGGTATAATGCCGCAGTCAAACTTTGGGGTGCACCTCAGAATCCTGATAAATTCAAAGAGGCAGTGGATGCTGCCCGAAATGCTGAGGTGGCAATTGTGGTTTTAGGTACAGATGAAAGCGTGGAAAAAGAAGGTGTTGACCGTTCAGACCTGGATTTGCCCGGTGACCAGGAAGAATTGGTTAAGGCGGTGTACCAGGCCAATCCAAAAACCATTGTGGTATTGCAGAATGGAAGTGCCTTGTCCATTAACTGGCTGAAGGAGAATGTTCCCGCGATTCTTGAAACCTGGTACAACGGTGAAGAAGCAGGAAATGCACTTGCCGACGTAATTTTCGGAGATTATAATCCCGGCGGAAGGTTGCCCTTGACGTTTTATAAATCGGCAGAACAATTTCCTTCGATCAGCGATTATGATATCAGGAAGGGACGGACTTACCTGTACCCAAATAACGGAAATGATAAATCATCAATTAGTGAACCATTATATTCTTTCGGTTATGGGCTGAGCTACACTCAATTTAACTATGGACCCTTGCAGGTCATATCCAAAAAGATTGATGCGGCAGGAAGTGTAATAGTGAAAATTTCGATGAAAAATATTGGTGACCGCTTTGGAGACGAAGTGGTACAACTTTATGCAAGAGATGAAAAATCAAGTGTTCGCCGGCCTGATAAACAACTGGTTGGCTTTGAAAGGATTTCGCTTCAACCCAATGAGATTAAAACGGTTGAGTTTGTTTTTCCTGCAAAAGATTTGGCTTATTGGGATGTAAACAAAAAATCTTTTATCGTCGAACCGGGAGTATTTACGATTATGGCCGGTAGCTCCTCTGCAGATATAAGATCAACCGGGAAGTTTAGAATTAAGACTATCAGCATGTTACCATAAAACCTCAACCATAATAATCTGGTAAACAAATAGATGAGAGTAAGAAAATTTTCATCCTTCTTTTTTCTCTGTGGTTCTCTGTGGTCCTCCTTGGTCCTCTGTGTAATTTATTCACTTACACAGAGTTGCACAGAGGACCACAGAGAGCCACAGAGAAAGATTGATTACACCCACCTCGTTGATCCTTTCATCGGTACAGCCGGCGAGGGCAATACCTGGCCCGGTGCTTCGGTGCCTTTTGGTGCAGTCCAGCTGAGTCCGGATACCAACCTGGAAGGACATGCTATATACGGTGGGTATTATTATCCCGATTCCACTATTATCGGGTTTTCTCATACCCATTTAAGCGGTGTAGGTGAACCCGAATACCGCGACCTGCTGTTTATGCCAACAACAGGCAAAGTCAAACTTAACCCAGGCATTGCAGAAGCCAAAGGTTCTGGCTTTCGATCCGCTTTCGATCATTCAGATGAAGCCGTATCTCCCGGTTATTACAGGGTTTTGCTGCGCGATTACGATGTGACCGCAGAATTGACTGCAACGCTAAGATGTGGCTTTCATAAATATACATTTCCAAAAACTGACAGTGCGCATATTGTAATTGATTTGGCTCATCCGGGAGGGGCCGAGGACCTTTATATCAAGAGGATCAGCGATTCTGAAATTGAAGGATTACGCCGCTCTCACGGGTGGGCATGGGATCAATATGTTTATTTTGTTGCCAAATTTTCAAAACCATTTTCATCAATAGATATTGCGGTTAATGATTTAACATTGGCAGGTTCATCCGAGGCCCGGGGTAAAAATGTTAAAGCCGTCATCAATTTTCAAACTAAAAAAGGAGAAGCCGTTCTGGTGAAAGTGGGAACATCGGCAGTGAGTGTTGATGGAGCCAGAAAAAACCTCGCTGAAGAAATCCAGGACTGGAATTTTAACCAGGTGGTAAGTGATGCCAAAAATTCCTGGAACAAGGAATTGGCTAAAATTGAAGTTGAAGGAGGTACGCCGGAACAACAGAAAGTTTTTTACACCTCAATGTACCATGCGCTTTTAAGTCCGAATGTTTTTATGGACGTCGACGGCAAGTACCGTGGTGTGGATCATAAGGTACATGAGGGAAAGGACTTTACAAACTATACTGTATTTTCACTATGGGATACCTTCCGCGCGTTGCACCCGATTTTCACTATTATCAACCAAAACAGAACCAACGATTTTATCAAATCCCTGCTCCGGATGTATGACGATGGCGGACGTCTCCCCATGTGGCCTCTTGCCGGAAATTATACCGACGATATGCTTGGATATCATGCCGTTCCGGTAATTGTTGATGCCTATATGAAAGGGATCAGGGATTATGACGTTCAAAAAGCTTTTAAAGCCGTGCGCCATAGTGCGGAACTTGATAAGCTGGGATTAAAATACTATAAAAAACTCGGGTACCTCCCTTTTGACCGACAGGGGGAGTCGGTTTCCAAAACCCTTGAGTATTGCTACGACGACTGGTGCATATCGCAGGTGGCCAAAGAAATGGGTTCAAAAGATGATTATTTGTACTATCATCTGCGGGCACACTTTTATGAAAATGTAATTGACACTTCCACCGGATTCATGCGTGGACGCGCATTCGACAGAAGCTGGTTAGAGCCCTTTGATCCCATGATCAATTCAGCCTACTCCGAGGGTAATGCGTGGCAATATATGTTTGTACCGCATGATGTAAATGGGTTGATCACGAAAATGGGTGGTGACCAGAAGTTTTCGCAATGGCTGGATACCCTTTTCTCAATGAAATCCAAAGAAAAAGGGATGATCGGGCAATATGCTCATGGCAATGAACCGAGCCACCATCTGGCTTACCTCTATAATTATAGCGGACAAGCCTGGAAAACACAATACCTTGTTCATAAAATTTTGACTCAACTATATTCCGCAACTCCGGACGGACTTGCCGGCAATGAAGATTGCGGACAAATGTCGGCCTGGTACATACTTAGCGCCATGGGTTTTTATTCAGTGACTCCCGGACAGAATATATATATTATCGGAAGTCCGCTTTTTGAAAGAGCCACAATCAACCTTGAAAATGGCAAGACGTTCGTCATTCGCGCAAATAATATTTCTGATCAGAATATTTATATCCAATCATCCAAACTCAATGGACTCCCCTATACAAAATCATATATCAGCCATGATGATATTATGAATGGCAGAGAGCTGGTTCTCGAAATGGGGCCAAATCCAAGTAAGGCGTGGGGAACGGAGAAAAATGACCGGCCGTTTTCAGAGAATGGCACTGAGGTGGTTCAACCTCCCTTTATCAAATCGGGAGATTTACTATTCATTAATTCCTCTGTGGTCACTTTGGGATGCGACACTGAGAATTCCATAATCCGGTATACTCTTGACGGATCGGAACCGAGTGAACAATCCGTTACTTATACCAAACCATTTGAACTTAAGGAATCTACCGTTCTGAAAATGCAATCATACCACAAAGAAATGAATCCCGGGATGGCGGTTACTTATGAATTTGAAAAAGCTGAGCTAAAGGAACCTGCATCGATTACTGAAATTATGCCGGGATTGCATTATGATTATTATGAGCGGTTTTTTGTTTCGGCTGAAGACCTCGACCTGGTTGATCCGGTTTCTTCAGGCACTATAACTGATTTCAATATCAGTGAGTTGAAAAGAGAGAACTATTTTGGATTCAGGTATGCTGGATACATAAGGGTTTCCACGGATGGAATATATACCTTTTTCCTGAAATCGAATGACGGTAGCAGGTTATATCTTGATGGTGAGGAACTTATTGAAAACGATGGCAACCATGGAGCTATCGAGGAACCAGGCAGTATCGGGTTAAAAAAAGGCCTGCACAAAATAGAAGTTAAATATTTTCAATGTGGAGGCGGAAAAACATTAAAAGTGTGTTGGGCGGGACCCGGATTTGAAAGGCATGAAGTTCGGGCACAAGAGCTGTTTATTGATAACTGAGTGCCTGTAGTGACCATAGCGGCTACTTGGTTTCGTTCAACTTGTTTTATACCCAATTGACGCCCTACTGATTTTTTCCCCTTTCATTGTTGCTTACCTGCTGATCATTTTGTTACCTTCGTGTGCGTCAACTTTGTATAAAACACTAATACGTTATGCTTCAGGCAAAAAAACATAAACCCAAATAATTATGGACATGAATAACAAAATAATTATTTATGGAGGATTTAAAAATACTTGAATTCGGAGAAATAAAACTGGAAATCGAATTAAAAATATCTAAATCAGATTTTAACTGGACAATATTGGGAAATGCTCCTGCATTTGAGATTTTCTTTGCATTTGTTAAAAACGGGAAGATGGCTGTACCAGGTGGCGGATTAAAGGCAATCCCAAGTATTTCATCAGAAGATGTAGGAGAAATAACAGCACAAACTGTATTGCGTGAAGATTTAAACGGACAGCGAATAAAATTAACCGGACCTGAAGCTTTTACATTTCCTCAAGTGGCAAAATTATTTTCAGAATTATCAGGACAAAAAGTAAAACATATCAAAATACCACTTTTTGTTTTTAACATATTATCGCTAATCATTTTACCTTTTAATCCGTTTGTAAGATTCTTTTATAAAAGTCTAAAAATGTTGAATAACTTTCCTGCTGATATGGCAGAGAAAGTACCAGAAGACCATAAATTATTAAGAAAATTATTTGATTATGAACCTGTAAGTTTGGAGATGGAAATTAGACAAAGAATTAAAGAAAATAAATTTAAAGACACCGATAAAAAGCACGAACGCATAAAAGGCGTTAGTGGTAAGGCTATGACGACACAACCGACAGACTAGAAAGTCGGTTAATTTTGGACTTTTGTATTTTAGCATTTGCTTAAATAAACAAATTGGCTATCTTTGTGCCCATGGACAACAACTCTTGCATAAGACAACAGGCGGACATTAAACAAATAAACCGTTGTAAAGACAGAGTTTCAGAACTCAACGGCTCATTTGACTATTTATCAAACGGACTTGAATTGGCAGGTAATAACGTAAGACTGAAAATTCTCTTTATGCTTTACGAAGAGAAACGACTTTGTGTTTGCGACCTAAGCGACATTCTTGGAATGACAATTTCGGCAGTTTCACAGCATTTACGAAAACTCAAAGACCGTAAACTCATTCAGACAGATCGAGAAGCACAGACCATTTTTTACTCATTGACAAAGGAGTATGAAATAATGCTAAAACCGTTTTTCAAAATACTTGACGAAAACAAAATCTTGGAAACAATATGAAAACAGATAACAAATTAATCGGTGCAGGACTTTTGACAGCAATTGCCGCCTCATTGTGTTGCATAACGCCAGTTTTAGCTCTCATAGCGGGGACAACAAGCGGACTTGCTTCAACTTTTTCTTGGCTTGAACCTTTCCGACCGTATTTTATCGGTTTGACAATTTTGGTGCTTGGCTTCGCTTGGTATCAAAAACTAAAACCTAAAAAACAAATTGACTGCAACTGCGAGACAGACGAAAAACCAAAATTTATTCAGACAAAAATGTTTTTAGGAATTGTAACTGCGTTTGCAATTATTATGCTTGCATTTCCTTACTATTCAAATATTTTCTACCCAAAAACAGAGAAGCAAATAATTGTAGTTGACAAATCCAACATTCAGAAGGTTGAGTTTACAATAAGCGGAATGACTTGTAACAGTTGTGCTGAACACGTTAATCACAAAGTGAATAAACTGACAGGAATTATATATTCAAATGCTTCCTACGACCAAGGAAACGCAATTATTGAGTTTGACAATTCCAAAACTAACATTACCGAAATAGAAAAAGCAATTAACTCAACAGGATATTCAGTAACCGACAAACAAGAGAAATAAAATGGAAATCATAACAAAATCAGTTATTACCTGCCCAAACTGCGGGCACAAAAAAGAAGAAGTAATGCCGACAGACGCTTGCCAATATTTTTACGAATGTGAAAACTGCAAGACTGTTCTGAAACCACAACAAGGCGACTGCTGTGTTTATTGCAGTTATGGTTCGGTAAAATGTCCTTCTATTCAAGAGAAAAAGAGTTGTTGTTAACCGACAGAAAAAAAAGCCCAGCCGCCAATAAGTGAGGCTTCGTGTGGCGTAGCCTAACATGAAGCCGTGTTGCACGAAATCCGGTTGTGCAGTCTCTGAAACGGTAAAAATCTATGGGGATTCAATAATTCCAGGCTATTCTGGAAGAGGGTAAGGCGATAATTTTCGACGGTGTTTGAGAACCGACAAATAGGAAAGAAGGATTTTAACAAGGCCATGGTAGCCTGATAATCATGATATTCGTAAAGCGCATATAATAGTTTATCCTGTCCTTCTCAGAACCTTCCCACAGCAGGGGCAGCTGTCCGGGCTGTAATTGAGATGCACCCACAAATTTGTTTCCAGTTTTTCTTTTCTAATACTTTCGGAACAGAGAGTCCAAATGCCTGTTGGAGCTCACGGAGCTCGGGTCGTTTTGCAGTGGGTAGTAGTCCATAATGCCGGATCCGGACAAATCCTTTTGGAAGAATATGTTGGCAGAACTGCCGAAGGAACTCCGCCCCACCGAGCGTCATTTCTTTTTGCCGGTCATCGCGGTAGTCACGATAACGGAAGCGAACGCCAGACTCGTCGATAGTCAATAGCCGGTGGTTGCTGATAGCTACTTTGTGCGTGTAACGACCCAGATATTCCAACTGATGGGCAATTTGGGATTTGCTAGCACACATGTTGCACATTTGTCTGTCCCCAGCCCATAAGCCAACACAAGAAGGCAGCCAAAAGAGCAAAATTTACTACCCTACTTAAATTTGAAAGTCTTGAGGAACACCATCTTAAAGTGTTAATAAAAAAATCTTTAAAAAATTTGTACTTTAATTATTTTATATATCTTTGCATCGATAAACATGTAGATATGCTTAAACACATTAAAAATATAAAACCAAGAAAAAAGGACGTATACTTATGTGAGGAGTGTTTGGAACTCTTCCGTGCTTTCGCAGATAAAACCCGTCAGGAAATTATTATGGTTTTTGCTACTAATAAGGAAATATGTGTTAATGATATTGCAAAAAACTTCACCTTGTCTCGTCCGACAATTTCCCATCATTTAAATTTAATGAAGCGAGCAAAAGTACTTAACACTCGCAAAGATGGAAAGGAAGTATATTATTCTATTAATAAATCCTACATTAAAGGATTATTGACATCAATATTAGACAATATTGATAGTTGTTGTTAAAAAAATTTAAAACTAGATGTCGAAATGTATAAACATTTAAACTCTTAAACATATCAAATTATAAAGGAGATAGTATTACAATCTAAAAAAACCGCTTGTGGTTGTATGTTACCAGTTAGTAATGGTGATTTAAAAACCAATGTTAACGAAACAGAATTAATTCAAAATGATAAAGAAAACTCAAAGGACATGTTAAATGTAATTATAATAAGTGCAGCCTGCTGTGTTCCCGGCATGGCTGCTTTTGACGAACAGGCACGAAAAGTCATAGATAAGGCAATTTCTGAAACAGGTATAATTGCAAAAATCACAATGGTGCCTGCAACCTCCGCTATGTTCGGAGGTGCTTACCGCAAAATCATGAATGATATGATACAAATGAATAACAAAGGTAAAATCGTTGCCCCTGCTATTCTTATTAACAAAGAGGTTGTCTCTTATGGCGTACCAAATCTCGAAGACATGAAAACAGCATTAAAAAAATTTGCAGAAAATAAAATTTAAACAGAGAAATAATTATGAATAAAGAATTAAGTAAAATTATGTTACCCGAAGAATCAACAAAATATTTATTCTTTGGCGGTAAAGGTGGAGTTGGTAAAACAACGATGGCAACAGCAACAGCTATATGGTTTGCCGACCACAATTATAAAACAACAATTGTCTCGACAGACCCTACTGTAAGTTTATCGGCAGTCTTTAATCAGCAAATTGGTGGAGACAGAGAAGTGCCTATTAACCATGTTCCGAATTTATGCGGATTGAATATTAATCCTGTTGATGCAAAAGGCGTCTTTCAAAAACGACTTAACAATATGATGTCGCAAATCAGCGGTACATTTGGTAATGACGTTGTAAGTACTCCCTGCATGGAAGAAATGGCAACATTTGACCAGTTTGTTTCATTTCTTGAAAATCCCGATTGCGATGTAATTGTATTTGATACTGCACCAACGGGAAAATCATTAAGAGAATTAGCCATGCCTTTTGATTGGGCTTCTTTCATGCAAAAACAAATACAAGAAGGGCAAAAATTGGCAGAACTATTACCTTCCGATGCTAATTATTTTGAGGATTTAGAACGAGATAAAAAACGTTACGATTATGCAATGTCAGTTTTATGTAATAGTACTTCAACAGTTTTTTCTCTCGTGCTTTTACCTGAACGGTTGCCCATTGCAGAAACACAGAGTGCAATTGCAGGCTTAAAAAATCTTGGTATTCCGGTACAATCTTTAATCATTAACCAGTGTATTTTATCCGAAGTAATAGAAGGGAACCGCTTTTTAATAGCAAGAGCAAATTTACAAAAACGCTACCTTGCGGATATTGATACACGTTTCCCTGAGTTCATTAAAGTTCGGCTACCTTTATTAGATAGCGATGCTTCTGATTTGTCCTCGTTGCGTCAAATAGGCAAGATAATCTATGGATAATAATATTAAAATTTAAAATGTATATGAAAAATCAACAATCTCAAAACGGAATAATAGAGGCTCCTTTGAAAGTCAGCAGAATTAGGACAATCTATAACATAGCAAGCAATTACTATTTTTTGGCTACTCTGATTGAAAAGAAACCTTTAATGAGAGGCATTGAATTAGCAGAAATCAAACAAAATGATAAAGTCTTAGAAGTTGCTGTTGGTCTTGGGTTCAACTTTTTAGAATTTCTGAAAAGAGTAAACAGCGAAAACATTGTTCATGGAATTGACCTTTCACCAAAAATGTTAGATAAAACAAAGAAACTGATAACTAAAAAAGGGTTCTCAAATTTCAAATTGAGTGAATCTGATGCCCGTCAATTACCATTTCCAAATGATACTTTTGATATTTTGTTCAATAGCTATATGTTAGACCTTACACCGCTTAATGACTTTCCTGTTGTACTAAATGAATTTTATCGTGTTCTTAAAAAAGGCGGGCGATTGATAACTGTTAATTTCAGCAAAAAAGATTGTTCACCAGTTTTTTCTGAGAAACTTTATAAATTAACTCCTTCTTTATGGCATGGTTGCCGTCCGGTATTAATGGAATCTTTTATAAAACAAGCTGGTTTCAAAAATATTCAAAGAGAATTTCATAATGGTATTTTTACTTTACCCTCTGAAATTGTAATAAGTGTAAAATAATAATATTTGTATTATAAAAATGAGCTTCTACAAATGAGAGGTATTATTTGTTACTATTCAAACTCTGGCAACACAAAATTAGCCTGTCAGTATATCGTAAAAAATATCAATAATATTGATTTCGTTTTTTTAAATATTGCTAAAGACAGTATTCCTGATTTAGATATTTATAATATTGTTGGATTTGCTGCCTTCACAGATTTTTTTGGTCCATCAAAATTTGTTCAAACCTTTATAGAAAAATTACCCAGACAGAATAATAAACCGGCGTTTGTGTTTAACACTTACGGTTTCATTAGTGGCAAAACACTCAAGATTCTCGATAAATGGGTTACTACAAGAGGCTTTAAAGTAATTGCAGGATATTCTCTTCATACCCCGGAAAGTTATCCGCCGATGATTGCTAATGGTAGAGGTAATGAGCAAGCTCCCGGCGAAAAGGAAATGAATAAATTTAACTGTTTCATTTCTGAATTGAACCGACTTCTTTATACACTTGGTGAAGGTAAAGAAATCAAAAAAAATAAGATAAAGATTGGTTTATTTGAGATTTTATTACCCATGTATTCTCGTACTAAAGCACGAAAAAATATGGGTGAAAAATATATTGATGAGGCACTTTGCACGGAATGCGGTACTTGTGAAAAGATATGTCCGTATGAAGCAATTAAACTTAGTCCGAAGCCTATTATTGATATGAATAAATGTTATGGATGCTGGGCTTGTTATAATCATTGTCCCGATAAGGCTATTTACACAAAAAAGTATCGGGGAATTGGTCACTATCCAAAACCTAATAGCCAATTGATGAAAAAATTGAAAGTCAAATGAAAGAATAGATTTGTTTAATTACAGGTGCAACTTTTAGTGTAGGTAAAGAAATTGCAGTTGTTCCTATAAAATTGTGTTCAATAGTTGAAAAAAGTAAATATTTAATAATTAAAAGGAGAAAAAACATGTATAAATTAAAAACAAAGATGATACCTTCCGGTGAGGATATTATTGAAATGAGCGGAGTAGAAACATTACATCCTGGTGGATTTGATTTAAGTAAACGCATTGGTGAATTAGTGAATTTTAATCCTTCTGTGCATGTACTTGATGTCTCTTCAGGAAAAGGCACATTTGCATGTTATTATGCACAAGAATTTGGGTGCAAAGTAACTGGAATTGATATTAACAAAAAATTTGTTGAGATTAGTATTGAAAAAGCAAAAAAAAGAGATTTGTCAAACCTTGTGGATTTTAAGATTGGAGATTCAACGAAGCTACCTTTCCCTGATAATTCTTTTGATGTTGTGGTTAATGAATGTGCTGTAGGTCTTACAGTTATTAATAATCCACAGGGAGTTATAAACGAAATGTTTAGAGTAACAAAACCGAATGGAACTATTGTAATCCATGAAAGCATATGGTTAAAAGACTTGACGCAAAGCGTAAAAGATGAATTAGCAATGAAAGTAGGAACAACACCTTACACCGTAGAAGAATGGAGTGACCTGCTAATAAAAGCTGGAGCTAAAATAAAAACTGTAGAAGATTGGTCTGGCATTGAAAATATTCAGAAAATAAGACCAAATCATAAATGGAATAAAAAAAGGCCACATGACTTTTTAACCCTTCCTGAAAAACTAACTTTAATTCCTAAAATTATTTTCAAATATGGTATTGGCGCACTAAATGAAATCAATAAATTTCAAAAAGAAGGTTTAAAATATTTCAACGAGGGATACTATGGATATGTCTTAATGATTGGGAGTAAATGAAAGATTAATATGACAAATAAACTGAAATGCAGGTATGATAAACGATTGATGATAATCGCCCAGTTGCTAATAAGTAAGGCTTCGTGTGGCGCAGCCTAACATGAAACCGTGTTGCACAGCCTGCCCCGCTGGAAGCGGGGAAATCCGGTTGTGCAGTCTCTGAAACGCTAAAAATCTAAGGGGATTCAATAATTCCAGGCTATTCTGGAAACGATTACGGATTTCATTGGGGATAAACTGTAAGGTGGTGACCGGCCAGCCAAATACATTCCAATTGTAACCATTTTGCCTTTCCCACAGCAGGGGCAGCTGTCCGGGTTGTAATTGAGATGCACCCACAGATTTGTTTCCAGTTTTTCTTATCTATTACTTTCGGAACAGAGAGTCCAAATGCCTGTTGGAGCTCACGGAGCTCGGGTCGTTTTGCAGTGGATAGTAGTCCATAATGCCGGATCCGGACAAATCCTTTTGGAAGAATATGTTGGCAGAACTGCCGAAGGAACTCAGCCCCACCGAGCGTCATTTCTTTTTGCCGGTCATCGCGGTAGTCACGATAACGGAAGCGAACGCCCGACTCGTCGGTATTAAGCAGCCGGTGGTTGCTGATCGCTACTTTGTGCGTGTAACAACCCAGATATTCCATTTGCTCAGGACCAGCATAGGGTTCTTTGGCATAAACAACCCAGCCTGTCTGGTATAGCTCCCGGATGAAGGTTTTCTCCTGGGGAATTTGTTTGACTAAACCAGCCATGAACTTACCCCGGAACACAACCGAAAGGTTCTTGACATTGAACAGGAACATTGTCCCGCTTGCTGATGTAATGAACAGGCGGTTGAGTTTGTCGGGAACTGTAAAGACCACATGAAAATACGGTACCGGCAATAAATCCAGTTTCCGATTTTCGATCCAGGCTTCCCGATGGGTATTCTGGCATTTAGGGCAATGACGGTTACGGCAACTATTATAGCTTATACGAATGTACCCGCACACATCGCATTGATCAATATGTCCGCCCAAAGATGAAATACGGCAATGCTGTATGGCGCGCAATGTCCGCTGTACATACGCATTGGGCGAATAGTTTTCTATAAATGTGTCCCCGAACCGTCCGATTACCTGTGCCAGTTCATAAGAAGTATTTCCGCAGACCATACACGGCAAACTTGAAATCACTCAGCGAAGGTGTTTTACTTTGCCGGGCCAAACCGGCGAGATACTTATTGAGTTCCTTTTCGCTGATGTGCTGTGGCAGCTTGCCAAACTGAAGACTCAACTGGGCCAATTTCCGGGCATAATTGGACAATGTACTTGAGGATTGAACGGATAACCGCACCTTGTCGTCCAGTTCCTGATAGAGGTTCCGGAAGCCTCTTACCTGATGACATGCTTGTTCCACAATGGTGAACTTCCTTTTACGATGCAAACACGAAAAAAGCTATCACACCCCTCAAAAGGGGCTGGGATTTAGTGCAACAGCACCTACCCACAAGTAGGGTTCCCCGTCCCGCCAGGAAAGTTACTATATTTGACATGGCAACCACGCGGAAGTTCGGAGGTCCTTTTCCCTCCCTGGCTGGCTTCCAGGATCGCAACAAATACCTCAGCATCACAGAGGTCACCGGTGAACACATTCAGATACTGCAGCTTTTCTCCGGCAAAGTCCACGTACATTTTTTTCCCGGCCTTATACTCAATATACAAGGAGAATCCTCGCGAAAAAAGCTATCTTGCAGACAAAGTGAGTTTTTTTTATAGACAAACAGTTCCATTAATGAGCGTTTTAAAAGATAGCAGAACCAGGTGGTCAACAACAACTTCAGCGGAGGGTGGTCAACGTAAGCGGTTTTTACAATGTACACCGATACAATCTTAAAAAGTTCAATATTTTTGCTCATGCGTATTAACATTATGTACAAGGGATTACCATGAATTATACCGAAGACCTGTTTCTTTTGCAAAAGCTGAAAGAGGGAGATATTCATGCCCTTGAGGTTATTTTTAAAATGCATTACAGCAATCTGAACAGGTACTTGCTATTTTTATTTAAAAATGAGTTGCTGGTCGAACATATAGCACAGGATATTTTCGTATACCTGTGGGAAAGCAGGGAAACCCTTGAGATCAAAACATCGCTGGAGTCGTACCTTTATGCGGCAGGGCGATATAAAGCACTGAACCAAATCCGTAATAATCAATTGCATGAGACTATCAAGCAAAAGATGACTGCTTCCATGCAGGATTCGCAATCGATCGACACAGAATTTGAGATGCGTGAACTTGAGGGCATAATCAATGAAGCGATCAGTTCGCTACCTCCACGCTGCCAGCAAATTTTCAGGCTTAGCAGGGATGAGGAAATGACTTACCAGGATATCGCTAAGTTTCTGAATATTTCAATTAACACCGTGGAAGGTCAAATGTCCATCGCACTGAAAAGACTACGCTCAGCGCTGAAACCTTACTATTTCAAACTTTTTTTTGCTGCATAACTTTTTTTTCATTCTTCTTGGTGGTAAAAGGCAATTTACGGGCCTTTTACTAAAAAGAACAACAATGAAATTTAACATACCCTGGCCACTTTTTCGAAAGCTTCTACGCAATGGCCTCTCTCCCAACGAGAAACGGGAATTGGAATACTGGCGGGATTCATCCGTACTGAATCAGAACATCTACGATGAAATAATGGATGATGAGCTGGTCAAAATTGCCATTCTTAATAATAAATGGGAAAACAATTCCATGGAATGGAGTAAGATACTCTCTAGGATACATCAACCCGCAAAACGCTTTTCATTTTCGCGCCAGCGTTTCATCTTCCTGTCATCGGCAGCGTCAATCCTTTTCTTTTTTTCGATCATCTCCTCCCTATATTTTTACAGCCGTCAGAACAGCTTGAAAAATGAACAACCCGAAGGCTATACCTACATTTATTCGCCCCGAGGGCAACGTACTCGCGTTGTGCTACCTGACCAGACGAAGGTTTGGCTCAATTCGGAATCATCCCTCAAGTATTCCACACAATTTAATAGCAAGGTACGCGAAGTGATCGCGCAGGGCGAAGCATTTTTCGAGGTTCAGCATAATCCCGAAAAGCCTTTTTTAGTGCTTGCCAATGAAATTAAGGTAAAGGTTTACGGCACATCATTCAATATCAAGGCTTTTCCCAACGAAAACACCATCGAAACCACCCTGATTGAAGGTAAATTGAGCATTACCTCGAGGGTGCAAAAAGGGAAAGAACCGCAGGAGATATTTCTAAAACCTAACGAAAAGTGCATTATCATACGCGATGCTAAGAATGTTGAAGTCACAACCAGTGACCAATCCTTACCGGAGCAAAAGCCAGATATGAAACACTTTCAAAGCACCCAGGTTAAAGATTTCGTTGTGCAGAAAAATATCAATACGGAAGAGGAAAAACTTTGGAAAGATGGGAAACTGGTGTTCCGCGACCGTCCTTTTGGGGAACTTGCTGTTGACCTCGAGCGATGGTTCGATGTAAAAATCCATTTTCAGGACGAAAGGACTAAGAATTACAAATTTACCGGTGTTTTCGAAAAGGAAACGATTAACCAGGCCATGGAAGCCTTAAAGTTATCATCACAGAAATCTTATAATTACGAAATTTCATTTCGCGATATTTACCTGAAATCCAAATAACTAGATTAATAACTCAATAAACATGAAAAGGCATGAAAAATATACCACCTGACTGAAAGCTAAAAAGAGGACCTGGCAGAGCGCCAGATCCTCCTGGTTCCGGAATTTGCCCGAAAACTTACTGCGAATAAGTAAAATCGGGAAACACTGGTCTACCCCCCTTGCTTGCGGCAAGGAAGATAAAATGAATAGAAAAAATAATCAATTCAAAAGTATGGAAAAAAAAATACTTACTGGCTACGCCCGGCACATTTCCGGTCGTTTCAAAATGCTGAAAATTATGAAAGTCGCACTGCTGTTATTGATTCTCGGAATTACTAATGTTCATGCATCTGTGTTTTCGCAGACGGTGAACATTGATCTTTCTTTGAGTAATGTTTCCCTAAGGGAGGCATTTACGCGAATTGAGGAAAAGACGGAATACAAGTTTCTGTACCGTTCGGACCTGATCGACATTAACAAGGTGACGAATATGGAGGTAAAAGGAAATACTACACTTCCCAAACTGATGACCGACCTTCTTGATAATTCGAAAATAAGTTACAATGTGGTGAATAATAACCTGATCATTCTGTTACCCAAACAACCTCAGACACTTACTGGTTTTGTGACCGATGCAAAGACGGATGAACCTATACCGGGAGTCAACATCCTGATTGAAGGTACAACTATGGGCACTATCACTTCTTTGGATGGTAATTACATTATTGAAATCCCGGAAGGTAAAAACATTCTGGTCTTTTCTTATATGGGTTATGAAACACAGAAAGTTACGGTAGGGGGCCAAACCAGGATGGACGTAAAACTCGTTCCGGCTGTCAGCAACCTGAACGAAGTGGTAGTCGTAGGTTACGGCACACAGCGCAAGAAAGACCTGACTGGCTCTGTTTCAGTAGTTTCTACCAAGGGGATCAATTCATTGCCTGTTCCAAGTCTCAGCGATGCCATTCAAGGCCGTGCGGCTGGAGTGCAGGTTATTTCGTCGGGAACCCCGGGCAATGATGCCACTTTCCGCATCCGCGGTGTTGGGACCATCAATAATAACGACCCGCTCCTGGTTATCGACGGTGTACCTGTTTCGAGTGGCCTCAACCAGTTGAACATGGACGATGTTGAATCGATACAGGTTCTCAAGGATGCTTCAGCCACAGCAATCTACGGATCAAGGGGTGCCAACGGTGTAGTGATTGTGACCACCAAACGTGGCAAGGGTGATCAGTCGCACTTGACTTTCAATTACTATTCCGGCTTGCAAAAAGCTACTAATATGATCAAAATGCTCGATGCCAGCCAATTTGCCGGGCTGCATAACGAGATCATGGAAAATGCAGGCCTTGCTAAAAATCCAGCCTTTTCCAATCCTGTATCGCTAGGCGCTGGTACCGACTGGCTTGGTGAATTGTTTAACGTAGCTCCGATGCAAAATTATTCTCTTTCATATTCGGGTAACAGTGAAAAGACCAATTATTATGTTTCAGGCAACTACCTGAACCAGGAAGGTATCGTTCTGAATACCGGGTACAAACGGTACACCATGCAATTCAACAGCGATACAAAGATTTTCGACAAGCTGAAATTTGGGAATAGCCTCACACTGAATAACAACATCAGGACGAGTGGAAACTATAACATACGCAACACTATGGTGGCTTTGCCCACACAGCCCATTCTTCAATCCGATGGTAATTATTCGGGGCCGATAGAGCAGCCCATGTGGGACGGCGACCTGGTAAATCCGATAGGCCTTGCCAAAACTGTTGACAATTCAACTTTAGGTTATAATCTGATAGGCTCAATTTATGGTGAACTCGAAGTTCTTAAAAATCTAAAGATCAAATCCACGTTCGGTCTCCAGGCAAATTTTTGGAACTCCCGCACCTGGTTACCCAATTACAAGTGGAATTCGAGCATCAACGATAATTCATACCTGTACGAACGGTACAATAAAAGCTACACCTGGGTATGGGACAATACAGCCACCTACGAAAAAGTAATCGATAAACACAACTTCACGTTGATGACCGGGATGAGTTCGCAGGAAAACCAATACAAATACCTTAGCGGTTCAATACAGTCATTTGCCAGTAACCTAACACAGCAAATGGACAACGGCACCAAACAGCCTACATTGGGAGGAAGCAGCAGTTCGTGGTCACTGGTTTCATACATGGGAAGGGCTAATTATTCTTATAACGGGCGATACCTGCTAACAGCCACACTACGTCGGGACGGTTCCTCGCGCTTTGGTGAAGGCAATAAGTGGGGATTGTTTCCTTCTGCAAGCCTTGCCTGGCGTATATCGGAAGAGGATTTCATGAAGCCCCTTACCTTTATCAACAGTATGAAGATCCGCGCCGGCTATGGTGTTACCGGTAACCAGGAGATAGGTAACTATTCATTTGCTTCAGCCTTGCAAACCATCAGGTACAATTTTAACAATACCATTGTGAATGCTGTGGTTCCCCTTATGATGCCCAATCCGAATGTACGCTGGGAAGAACAGAAGCAGGCAAACATTGGATTGGATGCTTCCTTGTTTCATCAGCGCATTGACATCACCATCGACGGGTACATTAAAAACACCGACGAAATGCTGGTTCCAATGGCTGTACCAGTATCAACAGGTTATTCCGACATCGTAGTTCCCTACATTAATGCAGGGAAAATGGAAAACAAGGGAATAGAATTTGCTATCGAATCACGAAATCTTACAGGAGAATTCGGATGGAATACATCATTCAATTTTTCCTATAATCAGAATACCGTGAAAAGCCTCAATGATACGATCCCTATGTCAAGCGGTAGTATAGGGTTCAATTATAATCTGGCGCTCATACAGGCAGGGCATCCCGTCAACGTGTTTTACGGATTTGTAACCGATGGCATTTTTCAGACACAGAAAGAAGTTGATAACCACGCTGTTCAGGTTCCGGGGAACGATCCATATAATCGTACTTCACCCGGCGACATTAGGTTCAGGGATTTGAACAATGATGGCGTGATCAATGACCTCGACCGTGTTTTCACCGGCAATCCCAATCCGAAATTCATATTTGCCCTCAACAATTCATTTACATACAAAGGCTTTGATCTCAATGTATTCCTTGTTGGTGTTGCCGGGAATAAAATCCTCAATGCCAATCGCATTTATTCTGAAGCCATGTCGATTGCCCAAAACCAGACTACCGAAACTCTTAACCGGTGGACTGGTGAAGGTACGAGCAATACAATGCCCCGGGCAATTTTCAATGATCCAAACAAGAACACGCGCCCTTCCGACCGATATGTGGAAGACGGTTCATACCTGCGGGTAAAAAACATCACCTTAGGTTATACTTTACCTGCTGCCTTGACTAAAAGAGTCCACATGGCTTCGTTAAGGGTATATACTTCCGTAATTAACCTCTATACTTTATCGAAATACTCTGGTTTTGATCCCGAAGTCGGCACCAGTGGCATCGACAACAATGTTTACCCGGTTACCTCCACTTTTAGCTTTGGAGTGAACATTGGTTTCTAATCCTTTAAAATCTATACACTTATGAAATTCAAAACATATTTAGCAATAATCCTGATGACCGCTATCGTTTTGTCGTGCGGCAAGGATTTTCTCGAAAAATCTCCTGAATACTCGGTGAACACCGCGAACTTCTTTCAAACGGAAGAAGATGCAATCGCGGCCATTAACGGGGCTTATCAGCCATTGCAATGGCCTAAACTTTTTAATATGCGCATGTGGACAACCGACATTATGGCAGGAAACAGCCTTGTTGGTGCAGGTGGAGGTTCTGACGGGCAGGAAACACAGGATGAAGCCAATTTCGTTACAGCGACTGACAACCAGGGTGTTCTCGATCTTTGGCGCGGTCCATGGCCGGGCATTCTCCGTTGCAATATCATACTTGAGAAAGTTCCAGGAATGGCCATCAGCGAAGCAGTTAAGAACAGGGTCCTGGGCGAAGCTTATTTTCTCAGGGCTCATTACTACTTTATTCTGGTTCGCTTCTTCGGTGATGTTCCGCTCGTACTCAAACCCCTAAACCCGGGTGATGACCTGCGTCCCATGCGCACTCCACAGTCACAGGTTTATGATCAGATCATTGCAGACTTCACCCAGGCCATCAGTTTGCTGCCGACTCGCGAAAGCTTCAGTGGTTCTGATCTGGGCCGTGCTTCAAAAGGAGCAGCAGAGGGAATGCTCGCTAAAGTACAACTTACCCTAGGCAACTGGCAGCAAGCGGTAAACCATTGTGAGGCGGTGAAAACTCTTGGATATGCCCTTAATTCTAATTATGCAAGCAATTTTGACCCTTCAAACAAAAATTCAGAAGAATCATTGTTTGAAATACAATACGTGAGCAATGCCGGTCAGGGTTTCTGGTCGAATGAAAACCAGGCTTCGTGGCTGAGTACTTTTACGGGGCCCCGGGGGGCTGACATGGTTGCCGGAGGCTGGGGATGGAACCAACCTACGCAGGAGTTTATCAATTCCTATGAATCAGGTGATTTGAGAAAAGATGTTACCGTTTTATACGAAGGATGTCCTCAGTTTGATGGCAAGGATTATATAAAGTCATATTCCATTACAAACTTTAACCTGCGCAAATTCCTTGTATCTAAATCGGTTTCCGCATCCTACGACAACAGCCCTATGAATTTCCCTGTGCTGCGTTATGCTGATGTATTGCTGATGAAAGCAGAAGCACTGAATGAACTTGGCAGGACATCGGAAGCCGAAGTCACGCTAAACGAAGTACGCACCAGGGCCGGATTACCCGAAGTTTCGGGCTTATCGAAAGATGCTTTCCTCGAAAAAGTGCTGCATGAAAGACGAATGGAACTGGCTTTCGAAGGACAGTGGTGGTTCGACCTCATTCGAGTGAAAAACGGCCAGTATGGAATCGATTTCCTGAATTCGATCGGAAAATCGAATATAAGCCAGAAATTTCTGCTTTTCCCGATACCGCAAAAAGAACGTGACTCCAATCCTAATCTTACCCAAAATCCGGGGTATTGATCATATGGACAGGTTTAACCTAAATTTCACAAGAAAAATATCGAACGAGATGAAAACATACAGTATTTTCCCAATTATGCTCGCGGGAATGATGATCTTCCTTCTGTCGTGCCAGAAAGAGGAGGACAACAATATAAAACTGGCAGGTGATTTGTCGCTTTCGGCATCATCTGACGATATCGTGCTGATTCAGAAAAATGATAAAAACAACGCTGTCACCCTAAGTTGGACTACCGGAACAAATAACGGGACTGGCGCTTCCATTTCCTATATTCTGCAGGCTGACAAGGGAGGAAATAATTTTGCCAATGCCCATGTTTTCAATATGGGTAAAGCCGTTTACGCTAAAGCATTTACCGTTGCCGATCTGAACAAGAGCCTGCTCGAGGATTACGAATTTGTTGCCGGTACGGCTTCGAACCTCCAAACGCGTGTGATAGCCACTATTCATTCATCCCCTGTAGCATACGATACTTCGCAGGTGATAACCATCAAGGTAATACCTTACGAGCCAGTTAACACTACCTTGTACCTGATTGGTGATGCCTCGCCAAACAAGTGGGACGCAAACAAAGCAATTGCCCTGACACCCGACATCGACAATCCGACCATTTTTGTTTTCAGAGGTGGATTAGGAACAGGTAGTTATAATTTCATTACTACATTGGGGCAGTTCCTGCCATCCTACAACCGCGGTGCAGACGACAATCACATTGTTTATCGTACCAGCAATGACCAACCCGATGATAAATTTACCGTCACAGAGGCCGGGATATACAAGATCACAGTAAGTTTGCTCGATCTAACCATTTCTGCAGTCAAACTCGACCAGCCTCCTTACGATCATATTTATATGGTAGGCGATGCAACTCCTAATGGCTGGGATATTGCCACTGCTACTGAACTCGCCCAGGATCGGGATAATCCTTACGTCTTCACCTACATGGGAGTGATGAAAGCCGGCGATTTCAAATTCCCTGTTAACCGGAACACCGACTGGGGCCAGGATATGTACATGAAACTGAGCGATTCCACTATGTATCTGCACCGTGGAGGAGAATCTGATGATAATAAATGGACAATCGCGAAAAAGGGTCATTACATCATCAAACTTAACCTTCTCGACAACACGCTATCCATGACCAGAACTAAGCTTTTCATGGTTGGAAGCGCCACTCCGATAGGTTGGAGTATCGACCAGGCCATTGAACTGCCCGAAGATGGTACCGATGGATGCATCTTTACTTACACAGGCCCCATGATATCAGGCGAATTCAAATTCCCGGTGAACCGCAATACCGACTGGGGACAGGATATGTACATGCGGGTGGACGATTCCAATATGTACAGGCACGTAGGCGGAGCCTCTGATGATAATAAATGGAATATCTCTTCTGGTGGTAATTATGCGATCGTGGCTAACATTGAGACTTTGACTATTAGTATAGTGAAACAATAATGATGTTTATTTGGTTGAAAGGGCTGTTACCTATTCCGGCAGCCTTTTTTTCTTTCAGTCCTTAACAACAGTTCTGAATGCTCTAATACATGAAAATAATTCTAACGATTTTTTTCTATCTCTGCTTTGTAACGATGCTCCAGTGGTGCAATAAAAATGATTCAGATACGCCATCAGTTTCAACCATTACGTCAGTGAAGATCATTACCGATAAGGCCTGTTACAGCCCCGGTGGGCACGTTACTTTCACCATTGATAACGCCATTCAGGAAACTGTAAAGGTACGGTATCGGCACCTGACTGAAGTGGTTGGTGAAACTGAATTGACTGGAACAACCTGGAGTTGGACCGCACCGTCGGCTGATTTCACCGGCTATCTGGTCGATATTTACAAAATGAATGATGATGGAACGGAGCATCTGTATGGAAGTATTGCTGTAGATGTTTCATCGGATTGGGTGCGCTTTCCGCGATATGGGTTTCTTTCAAAATACCCGCAACTCACCGAGGCATCTATCAAATATGTGATCAGCGACCTGGCGAGGTATCATATCAATGGCCTTCAGTTCTACGACTGGCATTATGCACACCATAAGCCCCTATCCGGTACGCCAACAAATCCGGACCAGGTGTGGAAAGATATTGCCAACCGCGACACTTATTTCAGCACTGTGAAATCGTATATCGACATGGCTCATTCGTATAATATGAAGGCTATGTTTTACAACCTTGCTTATGGCGCGCTGAGCAATGCCGAATCCGACGGCGTTTCTGATCAATGGTACATGTATACCGATGCTTCACACACGAATAAAGACCGTCTTGATTTACCTGCTCCCATGTTCAAAAGTAAAATCTGGCTGCTCGACCCATCGAATACCGGCTGGCAGCAATATATTGCTTCTCAGAATCGCGACGTTTATCAGGTCTTGAATTTCGACGGCTACCATATCGACCAGATGGGCAACCTGAACCATACGCTTTACAGTTATTCAGGCCAGGTTATTGACCTGCAGGCATCTTTCGGCAGTTTTATCAGGACCGTGAAATCCGATCAGCCAGGCAAAAAGTTGGTAATGAATGCTGTAAATCAATATGGGCAGCAATATATTGCCCAATCTCCGGTCGATTTCCTGTATTCAGAGGTTTGGGGGCCAAATGACGGCTACAAAGACCTGGCGGTGGTCATTAACGATAACAATACGATTAGCGAAAATACTAAAAACACTGTGCTGGCAGCTTATATGAATTATGACCTCGCCAATTCGACAGGATTTTTCAATACACCCGGTGTTTTACTGACCAATGCCGTAATTTTTTCGTTTGGCGGTTCGCACCTGGAACTTGGCGAACATATGCTTTGCAAAGAGTATTTCCCGAATAGTAATCTGCAAATGCGAGGTGACCTCAGGGATGCTATGATCAGTTATTATGATTTCCTGGTAGCCTATGAAAACCTGTTGCGCGATGGAGGTACAATCAACTCCCCCGATTTGAGCTGCTATTCGATTCAGATGCCAATTAATAACTGGCCACCACAAAGCGGCAAAGTGTCAGTTACAGGGCGCGACATGGATAAAATGCAGGTAATCCACCTTATTAATTTCTCAAGCGCCACATCCCTGTTTTGGCGCGATAACTCCGGAACTCAGGCCGTTCCCGGCACATTTAGAAAGGTAAAAATGATTTTCAAAACTGATAAGACCGTGAAAAAGGTTTGGGTGGCATCACCTGATCTCAATTCCGGCACACCCGAAGAACTGGATATTTCATCAGGAGCAGGATCAGTTTCTTTCACTCTGCCTGAGTTGAAGTACTGGGATATGATTGTGGTTGAATATCAATGATGTGACTTCCCCTTTAATTAATAAGTAAAAAACAGACTGCAATTCTATTTCATCCGGTTCAGCAAGTATTTCAGAAGAAGAATCCTTCGAAAACCTTTAACCATGCGACGATTCAACATACTATTGATATGCCAGTTTATTGCCCTGGCAGCGGTTATTGCCCAGCCAACAGGCATAACCAGTCTGACCGCAGGTGAATGTCTGTCATATACGGCATCCGAGAACCAGGTTGTTTTTCATTGCAGTAATAAAGTGAACATCCTGTTGAAAGAATGCAGCCAGGGAATTATCAAATTATGGTATGAGCAGGGCGATTTCGTACGCAATAATGAGTCATTTGCTGTGATCAACGAGGAAATTGAGAAAACCGGTAAACTGAATATTTCTGAGCTTCCACAGAGTTATGAGATATACACTGGTGAACTGATTATAAGGATAAATAAAAACCCGTTTCAGATCAGGTTTTATGACAAATATCAGAAATTACTTCTCGAAGATTATACTGACAAAGGTTATGTGAAAGATTCCGTGAGGCAGGCCTCATACAAAACCCTGCTATGGCGTATATGAAGACCCTTTGTATAAAAGCATCCCATTCTTTATGAGTAATTACGGCTACGGGATTTTCTTTGATAACACTTTTAAATCTACATTTAAATTAGGAAGTGAATCCAAGGATTTTTACTCGTTCGAAGCACCCGGAGGTGAAATGGAGTACTATTTCATCTTTGGACCTTCGTACAAACAAATTATTGAACGGTATGCCTGTTTAACAGGAAAACCCATTATGCCCCCCGCATGGGCGCTTGGATTTTCGCAATGCCGTGGGCTTTATACCAACGAAAAGTTAGTCCGCGAAGTGGCTTCAGAATTCCGGAAGCGGCAAATTCCTTGTGATATCATCTACCAGGATATTGGCTGGACTCAAAACCTGCAGGATTTTGAATGGAGAACGGATCGTTATGATAATCCTGAAAAGATGCTTGCTGATCTGGCCAGTGAGGGTTTCAAGGTAATTGTATCGCAGGATCCGGTTATTTCACAGAAGAATAAAAAGCAATGGAGGGAAGCAGATTCGCTTGGGTATTTTATAACAGATGTACGCACAGGTAAAACGTACGATATGCCCTTGCCATGGGGAGGAAATTGTGGCGTGGTCGACTTTACCAAACCCGGGGCAGCCGACTGGTGGGGCATGTATCAGCAGAAACCAATTGATGACGGAGTTCGGGGATTTTGGACAGATATGGGTGAACCGGCATGGAGCAATGAAGAAAACACTGAACGTTTGTTTATGAAGCATCAGTTGGGAATGCACAACGAAATTCATAATGTGTACGGCCTCACCTGGGATAAAGCAGTAACCCAACAGTTTGAAAAACGCAATCCCTATACCCGTATTTTCCAGATGACCCGCACCGGTTATGCCGGAATGGGTATTTAATAAGAGTATTCACTGGCAACAATGAATGCTATACACAAAAAGTGATAATTAACTGATAATCTAATGCGGATGAAACCCAAAAATCTATTTCTAACAGCGATAGCCTGTGGTCTGCAAACGATTGCAACGGCGCAAACCAATGAGAATCTGATTTACAAGTCTGATGCGTACTGCATTTTCACAAACCGGGTGGAGCAAGCCGATTTCAAGGCGATAGTGCTATCGCCGACCAAAATGACCTCCAACTACAGAAGCCCGGATGCTCATAAGTTTAGTCCCATTGTCCGTTTCAAATTCAGCATCAATAGCCGCGACAATGAAATGCATTCGGGTATGGATCATTTTGTTAATTTACAGCCTGTTAACGGAATAGTTGACAAACACATTATTAAATTTGGTACACAGTACATTGATACTGCGAATATTCCAATAAAACAGCTTCCTGTTGATACTAAATGGACAGTAAAACTCGACCTGCGCGATGTGCAAAAAGCATTCAAAGAAAAAGGTTTTTACACACTTTTTAATGGAAACAAAATTTATCAAGCAGATTTTAAAGGTGTATACATTGCAGGTGGTGCAGAGCCTTTATCGTGGGATTTCGAAAACCTGCACAATGCACCATCTTACGAACTGACCGATAACGACCGCGATGGGATATTTGAAGTAACGCTTGTGATGAATCCTCACAAAGAAGAAGCTTCTATTGCCACATGGAAACTAAGCTCTGATATTTCGGCCTTCCCTGGTTTTCATTCGGACCAGGCACTTTCCGAGGCACTTTACAACCTTTCACTCGAGGAAATGCTGAAAGACATTCGTCCCGATGGCGCTTATATGGCCGGTGAAAAATGGGAAGGGGTGTGGACACGTGATATAAGTTATGCCATACATCTGACTTTAGCTGCCATTCAACCGGAAGTGGCCAAAAAAAGCCTCATGTATAAGGTAAAGAACAAACGAATTATTCAGGATACCGGTTCGGGTGGATCGTGGCCCGTTTCGACCGACCGCACCGTGTGGGCAATCGCCGCATGGGATATATATAAGGTTACCGGCGACAACGAATGGCTCAGGCAAAGTTTTGAAATAATCCGAAACACCTGGACTGACGACATAAAAACTGCATACAATGCCGAAACCGGGTTGTATTACGGGGAATCTTCATTCCTCGACTGGCGCGAGCAAACCTATCCAAAATGGATGGAGCCCATCGATATTTACAAATCGCAGAATTTAGGAACCAATGCCATTCATTATGAGGTTGCTAATATTTTGGCACAAATGGCCGGAGTTTTAGGAAAACCTTCAAACGAATTTCTGCAGGTAGCTGCAAACGTGAATGCCGGAATGGATAAATGGCTCTGGTTACCCGATAAAGGCTATTACGGCCAATATAACTATGGTGGAAACTTCAAGATAACTTCACCGCGCAGCGAAGCACTGGGCGAGGCACTTACTGTACTTTTTGGGATCGCCGGCCCGAAAAGGCAGAAAAGCATCGTAAGCTCAACCCCGGTGACAGCATTCGGAATTCCTTGCATTTTTCCGCAAATCCAACAGATACAGCCTTATCACAATGATGCAATATGGCCTTTTGTACAAGCTTACTGGGCGCTTGCCTCGGCCAAAACCGGTAACGAAGAAGCCGTGTTGCAGAGCATCGCAGCCATTTATAGGCAAGCAGCATTGTTCCTTACTAATAAGGAAAACTTTGTTGCAAGCACCGGCGATTACAAAGGGACAGCCATAAATTCGAACCGCCAGTTGTGGAGTGTTGCGGCAAACCTGGCCTTGGTTTACAGACTATTTTTTGGAATGGATTTTCAGCCCGAAGGCCTTTATTTTCATCCGTTTATTCCTGAAACATTTAAAGGAGAAAAAGAACTCTCAAGTTTCAGATACCGCGATGCAATCCTTGATATTAAAATTTCCGGTTCAGGAAATCATCTTCAATCGTTTAAAATTGACGGCAAAACTGTTGCTAAGACATTCATTCCGGCAAACCTGAAGGGAAAACATACCATTGTGATGGTTCTCGACGGAAAATCATTGGCCAAACAACCGATTAATATGCAAAATGTCGACTATTCCCTTCCTACTCCTGTTTATAACGTTATTGCAGATAAGTTGCACTTCCCAACAACCGATGTGATTCAGAAATATATCGTTTACCGTAATGGCAGAAAGTTCATTGAGGCTTCTGGAAACCAGGTATCCCTGCCAGTTGATGATTATTATGCCGAGTATATGGTGACAGCCGTTGACAAATCTGGGTACGAAACATTTTCACCTAAACCATTGAAAAGGATCTCTGATAAAAATGAATGGCAGTTTGAAGCTGAACAGTTTGCCGATGTCTCATCATTGGCTTATAAAGGCTTTTCCGGAAGTGGATTTGTGGAATTGACCATTGAAAAGAATACTTCGTTCCCAATTACCCTGCAGGTTGAATCTGAAGGCGATTACCTCATTTCATTCCGGTACTCAAATGGATCAGGCCCAGTTAACACCGATAACAAATGCGCAATACGCTCCTTATTTTGCAATGGGGCTGAAATCGGCGCGATAGTGATGCCACAACGCGGAAAGGACGAATGGTCGAATTGGGGAGACAGCAATGCTTTACGTGTACATTTACCTGCCGGCAGCCAGCATCTTTCTCTGGATCTGGTGCTTCCTCAGAATCAAAATATGAATGGTGAGGTTAACTCAGTTATGATTGATGCGATCTTGATGATAAAATCTCAGTAGGGTGAAATCTCATTTGCTTTCAAAACATAAGGTAATAATCAAATAGAAAACATAAATAATGGAAATAAGAAAATTCAAGATTCATCTGTGCGTAGTTTTCTCCATGTTTAGTCTATGGGGAAGAAGTCAAAATAATCCTTTTGCAGCACCACTCTACTGGAGTTCATACTCCGGGTCATTCTCCAGGAGGCATATGTTATTATACAGAAAATATTTTATTTTCCGGTGATGTATTATTCTATAGAACAGTCGGACGAACCGATACCCAGAATGGTTCAAAAGAAGCCCAAATAAAATCAGTTAGAAAATTATACGAAATATTCCCGGATTCAACTATAGTATATCCAGGACATGGACAATTCACAGATATTGGTTCAGAAAAAAAAGAGAATAGAAAAATTACATTAGATATAGAGAGTATGAAATAACGCGGTATATTGCGGCATAAAACATTGGGGGTTAAATGGTTTGGCAAGATTACGGCTTCCATTAAATTTCGTATTGGTTGATAGGTACGCAACTCCGAAATCCCCAACGTTTCATACCGCTGAACGTTAGCACACATTTTGTAACTTTTCGGAAAGTAAAACGTCTTACATCAACAATAAATTAACTAAAATAAACATGAGAACATTTATCATTTTTTTTTGCGGTCTTTTTATAACTAATAGTTTATTCGGACAAGTCAGTAAAACACCTCCTCAAACGAAAATAATGACACTAGGTGTTTTTCATTTTGATTATCCTAATCTTGATGCTGTTAAAACTGAAAAAAATGACCAGATTTCGGTACTTGAAGAACCTTATCAATCAGAAATTATTGCTATTTCCAAAGCTATTGAAGAATATAATCCTACCATTATTGCTGTCGAACGGACTCCCGACAATCAACATAAAATGGACTCACTGTTCTTATTATATAAATCTGATAAATGGATTTTGAAAAAAAACGAACAATATCAACTAGGTTTTCGGATAGGAAAGAATTTAAACTTACCTAAAGTTTATTGTGTTGACAATCCAGGAAGACATTATGATAATATTGAGTCGATATTTAAAGACAGTATACGATTATCTAAATTTGAATATTATTACCTCAACTCACGGGATTCGATTTACAAACTGCCTATTCCCAAAAGAAAAGTTTCAAGTATAATTGATGCCTTGTATGAAGGAAACAATCCTGACTTCATCAGAGAGCGATTAGCAACATATTTACTAAATCCATTTAAATATGAAGAGAAGCCTGGTGATTTTACAGGTGTTGACTTTGAAACCGGCAGGTGGTTCAACAGAAACCTGAGAATATTTCGAAACATTCAAAGAATACATCATAGTACTGAAGACAGAATTTTATTGATAATTGGAAGTGAGCACCTAAATCTGTTAAATCTATTTTTTGACATATCAAGAGAATTTGAATTTGTTTCACCTTTGCCGTATTTAGAAAATGCTAAGAACAAGTAAAAAACGTGTGCTAATAAGTAACTTAAATCATGTAAAATAAATGACAAATCAAAACTGTCATTTAAAAACAGCGTGAGTTATTATGACAGAACTATTGAAATTCCAAGTTACAAATTTTCGTGCGTTCAATTATCTTCATTCAGCGAAACAACCTATAATCACACAACCATTGGTGCATTTGTTCAAAACACTTGGAATGCAACTGAAAAATTTATTCTTGAAACGGGTTTGCGTGGTGACTATCAAAACGAATACGGCTTTTTTGCATTACCAAGAATTTCAGCAATGTATAAAATTCATCCAAAGCTCACTATGCGACTTGGCGGGGGTTTAGGCTACAAGACACCAAATGTTTTTACAGAAGATGCAGAACGAATACAATTTAGAAATGTATTACCTATTGATGTTTCAAAAACAAAAGCCACACCCATTTGCAAGTCGCACATGTCAACGCTCAAACCAAAAGAATGCTCAAGACTCTTCAAGTGTAAAACACTACAGGATAGTTACGACTTGATAAATACTTACCTGGATTTTTTAATTCAAGTTATTAATAATCATCACTCTGATGAAGTGTTCTCTTATGCTGGAGCTGCCTTCGAACAACCAGACTAGCCTGACGGTCGACCTACCTTAATCGGATCAACAAAACCATTGGGTTGAAATAATTAAGTCATTTTGACTATCTTAGGTAAATTATTAACTAATTTTCCCTGCAATAATTATACTCTAAAAATCAGAACTTTAGGCATTTTAGACTCTTTCTCAAACTATATTCGAATGAAACACCACTACAAACCGTTGCTGCTGTTAGCCCTGATGTTTTTCATGGTTGGATCTCTTTTTTGCATGAACGACATCCTGCTGCCCTCGTTAATTACCCATTTCAAGCTGAATTATTCTCAGGCAACAATGATTCAGTTTACCTTTTATCTAACATACATCCTGTTCCCTATTCCAATTGCCTGGATGATTCACCGGTTTGGCTACAAAATCAGTCTGTTGGTGGCAGTCCTTACCTGTTCTCTCGGTGCAGCCTTCTTTTGGCCTGCAAAAATATTTGACTCCTATCCTCTGATTTTGATGGCCATTTTTATTATTTCAACCGGATTAACCATCATCAATGTAGCAGCTAATCCATTAGCCTCTATGTTAGGCGATCCCGAAGGGGCTCATCAACGGATTAATTTTGTCCAGGTTTTTTCAAGGATAGGATATGCTGTTACGCCGGCAGTTGCTACAACATTGATATACAATCAGATCGGAGAAATCAGGTTCCACTTGCCATACCTTCTTCTGGCTGCAATCCTATTAGTAATAGCTCTTTTAATGGGTGTTTCCCATCTCCCTTCCATGAAGCCGGAAAATGAGGCTCGCTTTACCCTCAACGGAATCATTCGGGTGGGATATTCGCACAAACATCTCTTCTTCGGACTCTTCGCCATGTTTTTCTACATGGGTGCTGAGGCTTCCACCTGCGGGTTTTTTATTCCCTATCTCAAGTCGGTGCTGAATTATACAAATGACAAAGCAGCCGGATTTCTCACTCTCTACTATATATTTACGGCAGTCATGGGTGTCATAGGTGTGGTGATGCTGAAATATGTCAAAGCACACAAACTCCTGGGCTTTTTCGGGACAGGAATGGTTTTTCTTTTTTTCCTGATCATCGCTTTTAACAGTGGATTCAACCAATACCTGCTGGCCGGATTAGGTCTTTTCCTCTCGATCATGTTCCCAACCATATTCAGTCTGGCCATAGAGGATATTGGTTCCTTTACCGGAAAAGGATCGGCTTTGTTGAATTTCGCTATCGTTGGTGGTTCTGTATTCCCTCCGATACAGGGAGTTATTGCGGACCATCTCGGTGTTCAGGTATCCTATGTGATTCCAATGATATGCGTTATAATGGTAACGATCTATGCCTTCTTCTTTACCCGGATACCTTTGATGAAAAGAAACGCACTAACTTCGAACCAGGACAATTAGGCGCAGCAGAAAACACTTATCACACTTAGAGTTGTACCGCCATGACGCAGGGAAAAGATCCGATAAAAGTATATGATGCCCGGTGGGAGGTCAGTGAATTTAACGATCAGGAAGTACGGCGTCTTTTCGAAGCATCTTTGGGATATGCCAGAATCATCGGAGTGGACACTTTGGTCATGACAAGGGATGCCCGCCTGGGTTGCGCCCGGGTGATGGAGATTGGAATTAAAGTTGCAGTTGATGCCGGTTTTCGGGTCTTAGCCTGCTTTGATCCGATAAGTACTCCTCTCAGTTATTTTGCCACTATGCAGGCTACCGTCAGGTTTCCCCAAACCATGGGACTGACAATCACCGCTTCTCACAACCCCAAACAATATGTGGGGATTAAATATACCGTCCCAACCGTGGAAGCTATCGGATACGATTGCGGTCCATTGGGTGGATTGAAAAAGCTAAAAGAACTTTATCATCAACAGGATTTTGAATTGAAAAAGTTACCCGGAGGATCACTATCAATTTTGCAAAATCCTGCTGATGAATACATCAATTACACCTTTCAACTGGCCGGTTTGGAAAAAGGAGGACTTCAGGGACTAACAGTTATCCTGGATACCTTCAATGGCTCAGCAGGTCCCGAGCTATACCGGGCTTTGGCAAGAGCCGGTGTAGAAGTTACACCGATACGACTGGTACCCAACGGGGAATTTCCAACCGGGTCACCCAATCCTACCAGTCAGAACAAGATGAATCCTGCTATGGAATTGGCAAAGCAGCTCAAAGCAAATCTAATAATCGGCATTGACGGAGATGGCGATCGTATTGTATTCGGTGATCAGAAAGGGGTTTTCAGCGCAGGTTTCGTGATGGTTCCCATCTTAATATCAATACTTTCCAAAGAGAAAAGTTCGACCAACCGGAGAGTTCTTTATGATCCCAAGGTGAATCCCATGGCGCTTCTCAAATGGGCAGAGTTGAATACCGAACCTGTTTTGTTTCGTAATGGCCATTCGCAAATCAAAGCCTTTATGAAAGAGACCGGAGCCATTGCAGGAGCAGAAGAGTCGGGTCATTTTTATCACAGGCTGCCGCTGGGTACGATGGATGTATC
>QYQM01000111.1 GCA_007280905.1 Porphyromonadaceae bacterium
CAAACAGGGAAACCTGCCGGTTACTGATTCCGAAAACATCGAAGAAATGAATTAAGAACTGCTGAGCTTCTGCTTCTTCATTGCAGGCGTTTTCAAATTCTTTCGAGAACCGAACTGCTCGTTCCTTTATTTCGTTCCAGCTTAATGGCATATCTTAAGTGTTCATTAGTAAGGAGAATGCGCTAATAAGGTCTAAAGATATGGATAACCATTCTTTATCCAGCCCAAAAAGTTGACAGCCTATTCCTGGTACAAATCCGAACGGCCGGTTTTCCAATTATAGCCAAACGCTACAACAGTACCTATTTGTCTTCGTATGTGCCGGCATCCTTGATTTTCTTGATTGGTTTTGCCGGTGGCAGGAAATTCTTATTGGTTACAACGCCTTTGCCGGTAGTCTGTTCCAGTTCAATGCGTGCTCTTTTTGCAATCCTACCGCCTTTTTTACCTGCATCGGCGTTTTCATCCAAACCAGTAGCCTGGACGCTTTCTGCGATCTCCCGGGTGGAAAGTTCGGCAAGAGCCGTAAAAATTAGTTCAGCCTCACTCATGTGATCCCGGAGATTCTGTGATTTAAGACCTTTTATCTCTTTATGCTTTTTAACTGTGATACCGGTCCATTCCTGATGAATAATGTTGGTAAGAAACGCGAATTCCCTTTCCTTGGAGATTTCGTGTTCCTGCCAGTAATTGGTGAGTTTATTACGGGTTTCCTGGCCCATCATTCTTTGCTGGATCCACTTTTCACTTCTCCCATGCTGTTGCCAGTATTCCCGGGCACGATCAACCGACCGGGCCGGATCGCTCATATCCTGTATGCGTTCATATCCAACTTTTGCCAACCATTGCTTGAATGGTTCCGCTTTGGGTGAAGGAATTGACTGGATTATTCTCAGGAGCCCTTCCACGTTTGTTGTGTCCGTTTCACGCATTTTACCATCAGGTGCTTTCATTTTCAACTGTCGACAAATTGTCGACAGTTCAATCCCGTCTTCACTTTTTACCCGGATTTTCATTTTGAACCAGTAATCACGGGGATTGGTGCTTTCTGTCAAAGCTCCAACGACGTCAATAATCGAGAAATACCAGATTTCATTTTCTTCATCATAATGACGGCGGATTTGGAAGTCTTCAAATACTGTTAATGCTTTATCATCCATATGGTTAACTTAAATTTTATTGAAACACCACTCATAATGCTTGTTGTAGGATATGATCCCACGGACTTTTCGGAAAGATAAGAAATGCCCACGGGTTAGTAAGTGAGATGGATCATTTTCGTGACGCCACGAAAATGATCTTCCCGTCTGGAAAGACGCCCATCTGGCGAAGATCGGATTTCTTTTTGCCTACTTTTTCTTTGATCGCCCAAAGAAAAAGTAGTCCGGGATCCCGGTGCAACATTATTTTCTGCAATCAGCTCAAATAAATAATGTTAGCACTGGAAATGATAAAACGGTAAACCGTTTTTACCTCTGTGAGCCGACCCCGCCCTATGGCGAAAGGCGAAGGCAAAGCCTCGATTTTCAGGAAATATGAGTCCTATGCCATGGATTCGGGGCTCAACTCGTTGAGTCCTGATTCCATACCAAATTCGCCATTTTCGCCTTTTTCTAAGTGCGTGCGGGTACGAATGAGTGATTGGCTGATAGGAGGTGGCCGTACTTGGTCCAGATGCGTTTATCCACCGCATCACTGAAGTGGGTTGCTTCTTCAGGCAAGATTGTTTTGGATCTCTCGGATGCTTTGTTTTTAGTGAACTTGCCTTCCTTCTGGATCACCTGGGTATTGTTCATGGAGATCAAGGTGTACTTGCATTTGCTGCCATTGAACCGGACGGCAGGGAAGGAAGGATCACTTCCTCTTAGGATGTTGCCCCAAAGCAGATACTTGTCATGCTGCGGCGGCTCCATGCCTTTATGGACCTCCTGGATGACAGTCCAATGGTTACGCTCGAGCCTGGCGATTGCCTGCTCATTGTAACTGCTTGATTTGTTAACGTTGGGGTTCTTGCTGTCCCCGTACCGGTCACGGAAGTATATGATTGTCTTATCGATATGATGCTTGTAGTAATCAGTAAACTGATCTACAAGCGAATTGATCATTACATCGTTTGACTGATCCGGCTTAACAAAGAACTCATTAATGAAATTGTCCGTATTGGCCGGCTGCTTAATCACGAAATCAAACGAGCCTTCCTGGCCGACTGAAAGGAGGCTGATGTTGGAGCCCCAATCCGGGGATATCTCGAGGGGGGCATTGGGGTTACAATCGGCATCGAAACGGGAATCGTGAGAAGCAAGCTTTTGGAAATTGAAATTTGTGTTCTCTGCCAGATCCCGGATAAAACAGTCGTTGGTGGCATTGAAGTACACATGCTTGGCCTCGTTTATGTGGTAGTAGCAATCTTCTACCGTATCCAGCATGAGGTTCATGATTTCGATCAGGAAGGTCAGGAGGTTTTGCTTTTCATACTCCCGAACAATGTAGGACATGCCCACATTATCAATGTTATCAAAGGCATTGGCGAGTGTGAAAAGCAGACCTGTCCTGGATACGAACGGCAGGATCTGCTTGCGGAGCCGGATGGTTTCGTTCCATATTTCCCGGTACAGTTTTGAGTCCTTGGCATAATAGGCCGGGATAAGTTCCATCTGAAGTTTCACCAGGCGGTTCCAGATTGAAAAAAGTTGGATGCCGGTTTCCTCCTGGTAATAATTGGCGAACGACAGGAGCCACTTCTGTGTCTGGGTGTAGGGCATGGATGAAACATAGTGGTATCCGTGATGAAATGAAATCGGATCCGGGGATCTTGTTCCCCAGAGTGTTTCGTTCCCCCTGTTGGTTGGCGAAGTTTCCTGATCGTATCTTTCTTTATCGATGGTCAGGGCTTCATCCAGGATTTCATAATCAACGTTAGGCCCCCTGGCTGATCCGATGCGATCCTGTGAGAGCATCAGGATGGCATTGCCGTTGGAAAATGAAATCACGTTTTCGAATTTCATAATTTTCTCAAGGGGTGTATGAAACGAAACCGGTGGCCGGCGACTGACCACATAGTTTTTGTCTTTCATGTACCCGAGGGTTTCCAGGAACTTGAACGTCGATGGCAGGGTCCTGGTGAGAAGCTGGCCATAGGTCTGGCCGGTTACTGAAATCAGTGCGCCAGGCATTTTGCGGTTGACGGTATGAATATCCCATCCAACCAGGTATGATTTCCCGGTTCCCCGGCTCCAAACATCAACCCTGGATTTTGCACCGTGGAGTAACGAGTTGTACTGAGGCCTGTTCAGATTTACGGGTTCCATCAGGAATTGATCATTTGCTCGGCTTGTTCATCTGTTATTTCTTCGAACACGGCATCAGCAATTTCCTGCCGGATTTTGGCTGGAAGCTTTTCCATTTCATCGATGTTCATTCGAATTCCACCTGGCATATTGTTGATCTGGATGAGGAAGGTGTGTTTTTCCAGAAGCTTGGGATCCGTTTCAACCATCGGCCTTTCACCGATTGCCTTCTTAAGGATGGTAAGGCCGGCTGCCCAGGCTTTTAGATCCCCTTTGGCCTTGGCAGCCGCAATCTGGTCGAACGTATCCGATATCAGCCAGTTATTGTAGAATTCGTAATTGAATGAATGGTAGGTGTTATCCAATTCCCGGGCGAAATTCAAATCATGGTAAGCCGTTCGCCTGGATATGTCCGTGAACTTTGCCATGTGAAGGGATAAAGCAGTCTTAGGTTGGGGGTATCGTTGCAGGACCTTTTGCAAGGAGAAAATTCGGTCTAACATATCCTGGTGTTGAGGAGATAACTCCGAAGCATCCGGATTGTCCAGGTAGCTTTTGATCACCTCCCACCGAATGTTCTCGACGGGTACCAATTGATTACTCATAGGTTTGAGATTTGTGCTTTTGTCCGGAGTTCAAGAAGCATATTCTGTGCAGGGTTAGAGCCATTGGCTGCCGCCTGGGCGATTGATTTGCGCAGTGGGATTTCACCTTTAAACCAACCCCGGTTATAAGCAGCGAACGCCACTCCCTGCCCGGAGTTTATCTCTTCCCGGAGATCCATGGGATTGACCTCGATATTGACTGCGATATCGGCGATATCGAAAAAAAGCTCCGCCATCGATTCGATCTCGCTAATCTGTTCCTCGGTTAAAAGCATTTTCAAGCTGTTGTTTATCGAAGTTAAAGACCTGGTCATCGGTAAAAATCACCCCTCGTTCGAGCTTGGGATTATCGGTTGCATTCTGGGAGGTGACGATTGAGATCTTCCAATCATCGTTATAGATGAGAGCCACTTTTGCATGAAGGGAGATACACCGGTACGAGAACCCTTCCTTCAGCATCTGGAAGGGCAGGGGACTCATGACTTTTACTCTGTTATCAATCAGGAACCGGATGGAGCGAATCTCTCCCAGGTTGATCCGGTTCCGGACTTTCTCAAGCGAGTCCTGCGAGATGGAATACGTTGACATCAGGATATGAGCAGGACCGGTCTGTTTAAGGATGTGGAAAATTAACCGGAGCAGGTTAAAATTCCCATCGGAATAGTAATGCTTCTGACGGCCGGTAACGATCAGCCCGATACTCTTAGTCAGCGCACCGGTTTGAAATACGACCAGATCCGGATTCTGGTCGGCATCTGTTTCCATAATCGCCAGCGGAACCATTTCCCGATTGTTCTTTTCAGCTACCGGAACGGAAGCTTTAAAGTCAGAGGACTTTGTTAAGACCATCGATTTGAGCTGAGAGTGTGGCTATTTCTGTTTTTTTCTTGAGAATCCTTTTTTCTAAGGCGTTCCTCTTGGGCCCATCCCTCATTTCATTCACAGTCGGCAGTTTGGTGGTGGAACCGAAGGCAAGTAGGTTGTTGTCTTTACTGAGGGATTTCATGAGGTTCATGCGCCTTTTAACCAGGTCACTAATAGCATCAACCTCAGTTTGAATGGGAGCCAACTTTTTCACCGGGAAAAGGCGGTTATCATCCGGCAGGGTTTTCTCCTTAATCCAAAGTTGATGTGCCTCGTAGAGTTCTTCCATCCTGTCGGATAGCTCGGAAATCTGTTCAACAATTATTCTGCGGGATTCCACATTGTCCGGTCGGTTGTCCGGAGCAATTTTCTTGAGTGAATTGTGCAGGATCGACCGCTGGTTATAAACGGTGCTGTATTCCGAGATAATTTGCCTGATTACCTTCGGCAGGTTCGGATCATCATCATTGATCGCATCCAGGTAGGCTGAACCGGTTGTAACCGGTTTGAGTCCTGATGGCTTAGGTGCAGCTGGTTCCGGTTGTTCCGGTTTGCGATTGGATGGAATAAGCTTTTCAAGCTCGTAAGCAAGTTTGAAGGCGAATCGGGCTTCTTTGTTCGGAAAGATCCGTTTCAGCGCTTGGTTCCGGGAATATTTCTCAAAGAGAGCCACCCCGGCATTGTAATCACGGCCGGAATTCAGCCAGGAGATTATAGCATCAGTATCGTTCTGTGTCATTTATCAATTCTCGCCTATGGATTAATTTTCGCTTTAATCCACAAGGTATGGAATGGCGAAAAGGCGAAAAAGGACAGCTCGGCGCATTACCCACTGAACTATTCAGAGAAATCGAAACAACTTAATTTCAATGGATATCGGTGAGGTATGGTTGTCCGTTCAGTCCGGGGATTGGGAGTCGTCTGGTTAAAGTCAGTAAATCAGAAGGTTAATGAGCAACACTAACTCCACGGCAAGGCTGCATGGACCTCTTTATTTTCACTTCTTCAATTTTATTTCAATCAATATTGGACCATCTTCATCGGAAAGATTCTTTTTAAACGCAAGGAACTTATCATGCAGCGTTTGATTTGTGAAAACGGCTTTATCAATCAATGGATTATCAAGAACCGACTTCAGTGTATTTGCCTCCTGAATCCTATAAATCGAACCATCTTGATATCTTAATGGCCAGAAAGGAGCGCCGCCATCCAGATCATTGGGTATTCCCATTGTATGCAGATCTTTATGGAATGGAATGTGATAAATCAATCCTGACTTCTTTTCCAGGTACATCGGGTGCACCATGTTTTTATCGACGCCCCAAAAGAACAGGTAGTCAGGTGTTTCCATCCAGATCGAAAGTTGGAAGTTCATATTTTCCATCGATATTTCCTCTTTTCCATGGGGATCTTTAAGAACAATTTCCGGCTCAAGAGTCCGATCGGGCCGGATAGCATAGACTGTATCTGCCCACCCCTCATTTATCCTGATTTCATTGTTCATGGTATAGAACATGGACGGTCTGCTTGCTTTCCTGTTTTTCAATAGTTCCTGGTCACGTTTCATTAGTTTCCCGGTACAATTTCCTTCCCAATCGAGAAAGGCAAGGGAATAATTGTCCATCCTGGTGCTGTTCGATCTGGAAAAAACCCCAATTAATCCATCATCGAAAGTGTCGATATACTTTGCGAAATCGGGCAGTTTTGTTTCACCAATAAGTTTACCGTCCAAACCAAACCGAATGACTTTGAGAAAATCCATGATCAAAATATATTTCCCATCTCTCGATAACCGGACTTCACTTGGCCGGTTGAACTCGCCGGGGCCCTTGCCTATGTTGCCGATTTTCCTGATAAATTTTCCCTGGCGATCAAACAGAAGCACCTTGGGCTGCGACTGGTCATAGATCAGGATGTACTGGCCCGTAATTGAATACTGGTCGATTCTCTTAATGAAGCAGTCCGGATTACTTTCAAGCTTGGTGTAGTTGATTTCATTTGCAATTTGACTCAACGTCATTTTTGATTCAACCGTAATGTCCTGTGACAGGTCCAAAACAGTTAAGTCCTTTGAATTTTTAACGGGGCGAGAACAGGAAACTGCCAAGGTAACCAGAATGATCAGGGCAGAAAATTTTAAGCTCATCGTAGTGTTTTAGGTGTTAGTTCTTGATATTCTGAAAGTGGGTTCTAATTATTCTTCAAGGTAACCACTTGAATAACCGGATTGCTATTCTCATCCAGTTTACCCAAAGCATTCAATAATTTCTTTTGTTGCATAGGAAATTTCGATTTAAACTTTTTGACATGGTTCTGTTCACAAAGCTCCATGAAATCAATTGCATTATAAGCGCGAATTAACTCATCCGTCCCTGATGAATAATCAGGCCAAAAAGGTATACTGCCGTCAAAATCATTGGTGATTCCAAAATTTTCCTGTTTTCCGGACAGATTAGTCATCGATCCATTGGACTTATTGCATAAATAGGTGCAAGTCATCCCATTATAGAGGTATCTTACAAAAAATGAGTTTCGTGATTCTATTATGCTTGCGAACTCCTTATAATTGTCCCGATTGCTCTTGTACTTTTCGCTGCTTGCAAAAACGGACTCGGGAAGACGATAGGTACCAAAATCAATTTTGCAGAAGACATGATACTCCAGATTCTGGTTAAGAGTAAATATATCGTCCACAAAAGGTTGTTTGTACCTGAGTTGGTTTTCAAAGGTGCGTAGGTCACCACTTACCTCAAATGGAGAATTCGGATGCTCCAATGACTTACTTGAAGAAGCAATTCGCTTTTTAACTTTAAGGTCCCTGTCGTAAATTATTATATTATAAAGCATTCCGTCGCCAGTCGGTTTTACAAATCTTAAGGGTATTGTCGCAACAAAATATCCTGGCTCAATAAAACATATTTCAGATAGGCGGCCATCTATTTTTACCTCTCGAATAAACTGGCCTGACAATGAAAACTGAAGGATTTTCCTCTGACCACTATCCAGAATGGTAATATATTGATTCTTAGGATCAAAGGTAAAATAATCGATATTTGAATATTCTCCTGGTCCCTTGCCAACTTTATTTATCATAGAACTGAAAGAGCCATTTAGCTTAAAAATAAACAATCGTTCAGATTTCATTGAAGTATGATCCAAAATCAAGAAGTTGTTATCCGTTTTCATTAATCGAAAAACACTGGAAATAAATGATTTCGGTATGGTTTCCAGTACAACATAATCAATATCAGAAGCTATTGAACTGAGGTTCATATTTTCTAAGCCTTTTTCTTTGCCAGATAAATCAATTTTGTAAGTCTTTTCTTGCCCCTGGGCAGCTAGGCCTAGAAATAAGACGGATAATAATACTGCCAGAAATAATTTTCTGATTGACTTCATGATTCTTGTTTTGGGTTAGAGTTGAATTCGTTCAACATCATTATTGACGAGTATATGGATTTAATGCGTTTTCAATATCTAGAAGGATCTCGGTGGTCCGCAATTAAGTAATTGTATTCATGCCCCCTAAGATAAAGGTTTTAACTTTCAATAAATCTGGTTAGACTAAAAAGCAAAAGCCCCCTCGCGGGGGCTCTCACCTTAAAACGAACACTATGAAAAACCACGACCTATGCTTTGCGTTTGAGGGTTGTTTTAGCCGGTTTTAGCTGTTCGGGTTCAATTCTTTGTCCGGGGTCCATCGGTTCACTTAATGGGTACAATGCTTCCTTGCCAAGAGGGGTGAGCTCCAGGTACGGAAAGCCATCCTCAAAAAGAGCCCGGATCTTTTCTACCGGCAGAGACGGATCGCCAAAATCCAAAGAGCCAAACCGGGGTGTAACGATACGCCCCGGCAGGACTTTGATTAGGTTGAAATAGTCTGTCCAGATCACGGTGTTGGCACTGCTGCGGTAAGCGGAATACTCCCGGTGTAAGTGTACAGGCTATGGGTGCGATAGGCGAAGGTCATTCCGAGTCCGCGACGGCCATCGGTGGTTGAACCGGTACCCGATGCATCGCTGGCCTGGAATTTGGCCGAACGAATCTCACATCCGAGCAGGTAAAACTGCCCCGCGCTATCCTGAGCGATCAGAACCAGGTCTTCGTTCTTCGTCGCGTTCATGAATCCCAGGAGCTTCTTATGCAAACCCGGTGCGAAAATGTGCAGGAGGTATTCATACCCCTTGCCACCTTCTTCGCCAATCACGTTGATATCAAGTTTGGCTGCATCCTCGGTGGTATAGAGTTCAAACATTCGCTTGCCTTCCTTCATCACCAGCTCCCCGGTTGCTGTGCCCAGGGCATCGAGGGTTAACGGTGTTGCGGGATCAACCGGCCACGTCTGAACATCGTTCCAAAGACCGAAGTAAATCCGCTGGGCCAGTCCTCCGAGGTTTTTCCCGTCAACCAGTAATTTTCCAATATCTGCAAAATCCATTGTTTTTGACTTTTTAAGAGTGAATCAATTCAGGGTTAACCTCCGATCGGTGGGGTGGCAAGGACATTGGTCCATACGGCTGCGTTCATTCCGAATCCCATACCTTCCCACCAGTCGCAAAGGAATGATACCTCACGTTTGCTTTCCTCGATGGAGAATTTGGTTTTGTTGGAGCTCTTTTTGGTCAGGTGCAGGAGATTTTCTTTCGGGGTGGCGAAAATGACATCCGTTCCATTCAGACACGGCAGTTCTACCACATTCTGATTGGTGAAATCGATTGATTCATCGACATCCTTGTCAGAGGTCCGGAAATAGTAACCGTTTTCGCGCTTGTTGCGCAGGTAAAGCTTGCGCCAGGTCTGTGACATGAATACCGACATCGGGATTCCCTGGTAAATCTGTGAGATACCATCGACAAAGGCTTCCACCTGGTCGTAAATGGTATCCTTGTTCAGGGCACCAAGCGGAATTGAGTTGATGGTTTCATTGTCCACTCCGCGCTGAAGCTGGATGATCAATCCATCCATACCGCTACCGGTCACTCCGGATTCGCCTTGGGTAGGTTCCACATAGACGCCTTTACCATATTCGAACAGTTCCATGTCATGGTTGATCTGCGGAACATAGCCGGTTTCGATGAGGTAGCGGACCAGTGGCCATTCCTTACGGGTCACGGATTCGGAGGTCAGAAATCCAAGCCAGGTAGCTTCGGCATCATCCGGCCAGATATCCTCGTCCACCTTGAAGTGGAACAGCCGAATCTCGTTTGGAGTGATGGCGGCAGCATTCCTCGGAGTCCAGCCTTTCTGAAAAGGCTGCACCACATGCTGCAGGGAGAGTTTCGCCAGTTTAAAGACCGTATCATCGGTCTTGACCGGCATGCAAAGGCCCGGGGTAACGAGACCCTGGGTCAGCATTTTCTTTACACGGGTTTGGTTCTGGCCTGAGTTCTCATAATAGGCCCCGAACGCAGAGATAATTTCCTGAATATCCATGGTTATTGATTTGTTTGGGATTAGTCATTAGTATTTGTCTTCCTGCATATGCGGAAGCGCATTGAGCGTGGCCCAATCCACTCCGTCTGGAGAGGGAACGGCGTCTTTGGCGGTCTGCACACCGGATGCTGCAACGGCTGGCTTGGCAGCAAGGATAGTACGGATGGCCGCAACTTTGGTTTCAATGGTTTCGGCGGCAGCAATAGTGGGATCAATGGCATCGAGGGAAGCAATGACGCTCGTCCTCTCGGTTACGGCTGCATCCCGTTCTGAAATGGATTGCTGGATCCCTTCCAGATGAGTGTTCAGGATGACGGACTGGGCTTCATTGATGTAAATCCCATCGTCGGTGGATTCCAGAGAAGGAATGCCGAGCAATAAATTAAGGGTGGTAAGCTGTTTCATGGAGAATATTGAATTGATTGTATTTTTTATGGATGCGGTGATTTTCTGAATCATTCCTGGTATTGGATCCTCAGTCTGTTCCAACCGGCATGGGATATCAACCACTCCGGTTAAAACCGGCAATGGCAGATCGGAGTAATTCAGCATGATTACCATTTTGGTATTGGATAGGAGGTTCTCCTTGGTAGCCGGCTCCTTGATCTCATCGATAAATCCCCAGGCCAGGGCTTCTTCAGCGGTGAGCCAGGTTTCCTGTTTCATCAGGTTGAGAATCTCTGAGGTGGTCTTGCCGGTCCGCTTTGAATACATCTTTGCCAAGACCAGGGTGACCTTCTCGAGCATTTTCTTTTCGGCTTCCAGCGATAGGATCAGGGCATCGATATCGTCCTCGTTCATGTTTCCCCAGGCATCCACCCAATTGAGTGCTTTGTGAATCAGGTAGAATCCATTGGAGTTCATCAGGATTCGTTTTGCACTGAGGGTGATCAGGGTGGCTGCTGATGCATTGAATGCCGATAGGTGAATGGTCACTTCACCATGTTCGGCAAACTGATCGTAAATGGCGATGGCATGGTCCACATCCCCGCCGAGTGAGGATACCCGAACGGTAACCGGAGATTTCCCGGCTTCTGCCAGGAAGTTTTTGACATAGGATTTCGAGTAACCCCAATTTCCAATAAAGCCGTCAATATCAAGTTGTAATGCGTTCATGAGTCCTTCGCCATTTGGTATAAAAAAAGCCTGAGCCACCAAATTAGGGGTGACCCAGGCCAATAAAAAGGACAAAACAGGACTTGAAAGCCTATAAAATCAGGGATTTATGCCGGTTTGTCCACGAAAACTGCCCGGAACGGTGATTGCCCTGAGAATTTCATGGCAATGTGGTTCAGATCGGAAATGTCAGCGCCTGTTTTAATATTGGCTACCATGCGAAGCGGATAATCCCGGCATCCGATCAGCTTGTATTGAGAGTTCTGATCCAGGATCAGGATTGCCCATAGCCGCCCAGTCAAATACTCCAAGGTCACACTATTATATATGGAGTGTTTGGGGATGGTAAATGAAACGGTTTGGTTGAAGAAGTGGCCAGCCGACTGCTGGCCCTGCTCCTCATCGAATGAAGCCGATTGAAATACCGGCCAGAATTCGAAAGCGTTTTCCAGGCATCCGGCCGGTGCCACATAGGCGCCGGCAGTCTCACTTCGTTCCAGTGAATAGATCAGGGCTGCTGGTATCATCCAGATTTTGGCGATCCCCCCGAGGTTGTTTTGTTCTTTTTGAATTGAGTTCATTTGATATTGGATTGATTTTGGTTATTGTCCCGGATTTCGCCAGGATGCCCACAACTATTTTTTGAATCTTCGAGTAAATCTCCGTTTCGAAGTCGATTTTGTCGGAGGGGATATTGCGGTCCAGGTCCTTTTTAATGGAGTCGAAGGGCCAGACTGAATCCGGGTATTCATACAAGTCCTGGAACCTCCGGATGCTTTGAGCCAGGTTTCCGGATATGGAAGCATCGATCGTGATGCAGGATCTCATGAAGATCTTTGCAGCCTGCTCGAAAGTTGAATTCAGGGTGGACATGTCGGTAACCGATATTTCCCAACCATAATGGTAGAAGTCAGTGTCCGAGATCATGAACTCAACCGAATCGGTGAGGGTGGACTTGAATGCCAGTTTTTTATCCCTGCGTTTGCAAGGCTTCGCCAGGAATGAGCGGAAAAGGTATATGTACTGGTTCTGTATGGCATACAAGTTCACCGGATCACCGAAGTTCTGAACCAGGAATCGCTTGACATAAGGCTTGCAAGGAACCTCGATAGACTTGAAGGATTGCACCTTATTCTTTTCAGTAATCATATTGATGGGGTTTTGCATGGATTTGACCGGGTTACTTTTCCAGTTCCTGTATCACTTTTTCGAAAGTATAGTTGCCAGATTGAACCGGATCGGTAAAACTGCTGGTCTGTTTCAACTCGCCGTATAGGTGAGCCACCCGAAGCATCCGGAGTACATCCTTATTCTTGAGCAGTTTGCGGGTCCTCAGGGATTGATTCATCAGCAGGGTCGGATTGAAGCTGAGGATCTTGGTAACGAATGATAGTTTCATGAAAAACCAGGGTTGTATGATTTAAAGCCTTACATCTGCAATCTGAGCTGTTCATCCATCTCGTCCTTTTCAACCTCCTTCAATGATTTTCCTATTCTGGCTTCCATTGCCTTGAGGTTTTCGAATTGCTGGAACTCTTGGTGTTGACGGAGAACTTTTTCAAGTTTCCCCCGCTCGAGTTGGACGGATACCTTTTGCCCCAGTAATTCTTTCCGGCGGGTGATGGTTCCATGGAAATGGTCATATACCAGCCGGTAGCATTCGCGTTTGTAATTCAGAAGTTCCGTACTCGAGCTATTGATAGAAAATATCCATCCATAAACCAAATACTCCGGCAGGCAAACCATATTCCGGATCTGATCGCCGGGGACCTGCATACCGTGGTTACAGGATGCAGGTCCTAAAATCGGATCTTGGGAAATACGTTTTAACTGATGCTTGAAATGCACGTTAAGTGCTTCACATACTGGCTTTATGGCTACCCAGTAAATGCCTTTTTCCGACAGAAAAAGCAGTGTTTTCCCGTTGAATTGTAAAAATCGCTCAATTGACTGTTTCATAATATATTAGATTAAATTGTAGAGGATGCAGGTATTGGGGTTAAACTGGTTTGTTCAAGGTATCGAATGGGAATTTTTCCTGGATTGTGAACACGGAATAGCTGGAATCCCAATGGACATTTGTAATCCAACCTCCATCGATCAGAAATTTGACCGCTTCAATAAATTTCTCTGGTTCCGCCAGACCGGACATATGAAATTTACCAGGAGGCCGGTCCTTCAAATCCACGTAGACACGATCGATGTAGTCCATTAAAATTCGTTTTTTGAAAAGCATTTTCTTATGGGAGCATTTTCCCCGGTACAGCCGGTACAGTGTACTTTATTTATTAATTATCTATTAATCAATATTATATACTGTACAGGGCAGGCTAAAAGTGTATCGAAGTGTACCGAGCTGTACCGAGGAAAAGTGGGCTGTACTGGGCTGTACCGAAGTGTACTGGGTGGAATTTGATATAAAGCCTTGAAAAACAGGGTGTACAATCTGTACTTCCTGTACAGTCGTAATTATGGCGAGGAAACTAGAATGGCAATTTTTCATCGGGTTGGGGTTTTGCTGCTGGTGGATTAATGGGAATGGGAGTTTCATCGTCCTCGTCGGTGGTATTTTCATCCAGCGAAACATCGAGGTCATCATAATTGAAGCAATAGGCTTGTTCGGCTTTTGATTTCCATTCGCCGGTTGGACTCAGGGTGGTATCAAGGAACTTGAACCTTACTCTTGTTTTTCCCAGGTATCGCTTATCGTTCTCCAGATAATACTGGATCGATCCAAGTGGAAGGATGTTCTCTCCGGATGCCCTGCCATGCTTCTTGTATAAGTAAAATATCCTGGACATCTGGATGAAGAGGATATTGGTCTCTTTAGGAAGAACTCCTTCCCTCCGGTCGGTTTTGAGCGTCTTTAATCGGGTTACCTTGAAATCGATTCCGTCATGGATAAAACCATCAGCAGCCAGGTAGTGGACCATTTCCCAGAAGATGGATACCTCGTTGCCTTTTTTTGTTTCCTTGTTTTGAACCAGGATCTGAGTAGCTGCGAGGGCAATCAGTTCCTCATAGGTAAACGATACATCGATGTGGCTTTTGATAGCATGAAAAGTGGCCAGGATTACCAGCCAGTTTTTGAAGATCCGGTCCTCGATGACCATTTTCCCGATGGAATCTGCCAGATCCTTTGCCACCGTTTCCAGACTGTCGTTGAAATCCTGTGTGAATGTTTTGCGCAGGGATAGGATCTGATTGGTGATGTGCGTATTTCCGAGCTTTTCAATTTCTTTCAACTGGTTAAAGGCGATCTTTTCCTCGTCGGTGTATTCATATTTGGTGAAGGTCAGGTAAACCAGTCGTGAGAACAAGGCGATGTCGGCTGTCGGCATTTCCTGGCCGGAAAGGATCACCGCGCAATCTACTGCCGTGGTCTCCTTCTTTTTATCCTTTTCCATGTTCATCCGGGTACGTCCGGTACCATCCCACATCCCTTTCAGGAATTCAATCTTGTCGAAATCGATACTGTTTTTATATTCATCGATATGGGCGCATGCGTTGCAGAGTTGGGAAACATGGTCTGCCAGGGCGGCCTTGCTGGTATTGTTAATATTGGGTCCTTTGCCGAATTTCCCGAAGAAACTCATGATGCTGACCGCAAGTTCCGTTTTGCCGGCGCCTTTTGGACCGAATAAATTGAGAATCGGGAAGAAGTTAAATTTGCGGATGATGATGTCCCGGAACAGGCTGGCAAAGTAGAAGCACAAGGCTATTGAGGCATTCTTATCAAATACACTGATCAACCTTTGACTATACTCTTTGAGGGTTATCGTGTTACCATCCCGGTGAACAAACTGACGTTCGGAAACATAAAGATTAACCTCACCTGCCCATATCTGTGAGAATGCCGGCAGGTAGTAGTTCTTGCTGTCGTGGGATGCAATTCCGTTTTCATCCACATTCGTAAAGGTTCCGTTGAAGATCCCGTTGCCCCAGGAATAGAAGCCATTCTTGTGCCAACCGAGCTGGGTGACTTCCAAACACGATTTGGTTTCCTGATACAGATACCGTTTAAGTTTGTTCAGTTCAGTGTCTGACATTTCCCACAGGAAATTGCCAAGTGATTCAATGGCTTCCTTGAACCGGCCAATACTGATCAGGGCGTTTATCGGGAGTTCGATAACCCGGGTGATACCATACTCATTGGTTATCCGGAAGATCCGTTTTGAGTTGCTGACCGATTCGATATGGAACAGAGGCACCAGTGTAAAGTTGCATCCCCTTTCGATTCCCCTTTGTGTTCGGAAGAAATAGCAATTCTTATCCTCGTAGAACCCATATTTCTGCCAGGCCGAAAGGGATACATGTTCAGGGATGTCGTTGAACTTATCCTCCTTTTTGACTTCTGGTGTTTCCTCTTTGAGGAGCTCCTTGAGTTTATCCTGCCAGGCTTTCTTGGGTTTGATCAGCTTGCTGACCTGATCGATATAGAGTTGGTGGCTGTCCCGGTTAAGTTTTACAATGAGAGCGCAGATTTCAGCAATCGCCCTGAGTTTATTATCCGGGTTATCGGATTTCTTGCTCCAGGAGAAGGCCAGATCAACAATGAAGTCCTTTGTGTTAGCCTTGGCGAAAGCTTTGAATTGCGTTTCATCGGTAAAGAAACTATCCGGATCGGCTTTGGCTTCACCCGCAGGCAGACGGATCAGGTTGCAATTCATTCCTTCCCCAATGATCAGCCTAGCTGATTTTTCCGTGGCTTTTAATCCGGGGCCGTCCGTATCGCCAATAATGGTGATGCTCTTGCAAAGTTTCTTGATCTCCTGAATCTGATCAATGGTCAGGCCTGTTCCTGAACTGCAAACGGTTTCATGGATTCCGAGCTGATGGAGCCGGATAACATCGGCATTACCTTCAACCAGATAAACGGATCCTTTTTCCACAACGGCTTTATGTGCCCAGGTGAGTCCGAACAGACTTTTCCCTTTGTGGTAGATATCCGTTTCCGGTGTGTTCAGGTATTTCGGTTTTTGATCATCCTTCATTGCCCGGGCGGTGAAACCGGTGATCCGGCCATATTTATCACGGATCGGTATGATCAGGCGGCCCCGGAAGAAATCATACAGCTGGCCAGCCTTGTTTTCACTTTCCCGGATCAATCCGGCTTCCTGGAGGATCTCCATTTTGATTCCGGATTGTCTTGCAAAAGTGAGCAGGCCATCCGACTTATTCGGAGCAAAACCAATCTCAAAGTTTTTGATGGTTTCTTCGGTCCACCGGCTGAGTGCATAATCCAAGGCAGGTTTATTCGCTGGATCGTAAAGCTCAGCGGTAAAATAGGACCCCGCTAGGGAGTTGACAACATAAAGGGATTCGGCATGATGCTGAGATGCCTTTTGCTGTTCACTCTGTTCCTCTTCCTTTAAATGAATGCCATGACCGGAAGCCAGGGACCGGCAGGCCTCTGGGAAGGTGATCCCTTCCTTCGCCATAATGAAGGCGATGCTGTTACCTCCGGCTCCGCAGCCAAAGCATTTGTACGTATTTGTTTTTGCGAACACTTTGAAGCTAGGTGTCTTTTCATCATGAAACGGGCAGCAGGCTTCCCAGGTGGTTCCTTGTTTTTTCAGGGTTGCATACCTACCGATCACCTCAACGATCGGTATATTGATTATCTGGTCTATGGTAGATTAGGGGATCATGAGAAAGTCTTGATTAAGGTGTTGTCTGAATCGGAGCCGTATGGTTAGGGTAGGGAACCCGCCTATTCAAAGCGCCGGGTGTTCAGCACAAAGGTGATGTCATGAATGAGTTGCTCGACATACTGGTATTCATCGGCGAAGTTGATCGGCTCGATTGCGGTCAGCATCCGTGAGGATTCTGCCTTTTTCAAAAAGCTGAGGTAGGTCTTTAAAGCGCGGCGGATAAACTCCAGGCTCCTGGTGTTGGAGTCTCGGTTGAGCAGGGATGAAGTGGGGTCTATCATGGGTTGGCTATAATAATGGTTAGGCTTGCATAAACCATTAATTATCTTTTAGTTATATTCAGAATCTTCCGAAACTTCATCGAGGTAGATTTCTTGCAAAGCTGTTGCTCCTCCAGAATCTTTAAAGCAAATTCCAAGATCCTCAGGTTAAACTTCTTTCCACTCATTACCTGATCTATATAACTATAAGATAAGTTAGTAGCCTCCTTTATCTGACCCCGGTAACCCCTCGGTAGCATGTCTCTAAGTTGCGATAGTTCAATCTCATTCATAAAATAATTGGAAAAATGTGTAAATAGTGTAATAATTGGTGTAATATTGGTGTAGTAAACTTTGGAATAGGTTCCTTTACAAGAATAGGCAGGTAAATCGATTTTGATTTTGGCAAATGGGCCTGAGTGCAGTTGCAAAAAGTAAAGGTTTGGTACTCCCTGAAAATGAGCAGGAAATAATATCAGCCCATCAGCTAAAAGTTATTGACAACGAAAACCAATCATTTTCCAGATTCTAAATTGATGCTGTTAATCAATATATTATGAAAAAAAAGGTAGGGCAAATCATTAAGGAACGGAGGGAGCATCTCAACCTGAGCAAATCTGCTTTGGCCCGTTTGATGGGATGCAGCCCACAGAATATCGACTCCCTGGAAAACCGGAAAAGCATCGACTTCGAGCTTGCTGAAAAGATGTGTGAGGTATTGGATTTCGATCTCTTTGAATACTACCGTGGCAAGTCCTCCAGGAAGCAGGTTGATACCTCGGAATTAGAGGCTAAACTGCTGGAAAGCAATCAGAAGTACATGGTGTTACTCGAGAAGTATACCTCGTTATTGGAGAGAGTTACAACTAATCAATTGAATAACAAGGAATAGTTGAAACTACTCTTTTAAAGCGAATCAAAAATGAATGATTTGGCTTCAAAGATCTCGGTTCCATTGAAAAATGATCAGAATTTAAACCTTAAGAACTGATTATTAATCAATTAACTGGTTAAGCCTACCGGAATGGGATAAAATAGAATGTGGATGATTGGCTTGGATGTGGCTTAAGGCAATGAAAAACAAGTAATTAAACAAAATTGGATGTGCCTTTTATCTTCACCCAAATTCACGAAAGTCGATTGAAACATCGTTTAAACATCGTTCAGAAAAACAAAAAGCTTCTACAAAACCCGCTAATACTATGAAATCCAGGATTCCTCAAGAATCCCGCCGAGATCACTGAGAAAAATTATAAACCCCCGTCACTGTTGAATTACAGAGCGGGGGTTTGTTTTTAATATAAATCAGATGGTCAACTTAGGTCATCAATATCTCAATCAAGTGCCTTCCTAATCTTTCTGCATCTATTATTTATAGGAAAATTGGATTTTTGACGAAATCGCCTTCCTGATAGAATACTTTACTGAAATGCCACGATTACTTTCAGGCATTAGCTTAGTTTGCATGCCCTCAGGTTCTAAATTGAGATATTCAGTTGTCTGGGTATTCACGGTTTCACCTTTCTTATTAAGGTAATTCACTTCGACTACGATCCTGTCAAACACGTATATGCTGTTATTTTTTAAAGAAATTTTCAAGTCGGAAATTCCTTTGATTTTTTTGACCTTAAATTTGCTATGCGTTACAATCAGGAAATCGGAAATCTTGTCATACATAGCTTTTTTGTCCTTTTCAATTTTTTCAAGAGATTGCTTTTCAGTCTCTTCTACAACTTTCTTGTCGAGCATTTGTCGTTCAACCGAATCATGTTTAGCAGTTGCTTCTAATAAGAGTCCTTCGTATTTGAAGTTTGTTTCATTCAGATAAAAAGAGGCTGGATTGGAACCATTCGGTTTACTCCATACTCCTTCAATTCTTGATGGATTCTTAAACTTCCCCTTAAAAGTTCCAGTGAGATTACCGGTGCGATCAAATTCATTAAGAATCAGACTATCCGAACGATATAATTCGCCGCTTATGGTAATTTTGTCGGGGTCTGATTTGTAGAAATACGAGCCCGAAATCTTTCTTTCAGTTGAACTAATTGTCAAGCAAATCTCAGGTCTGTTCTCTAGCCGGCCCTCAAAGACTTTCGAGAAATTCTTTCCGACTCCCTGGGAATTTTGACATGACGGCAAGATTGCAAAGATCAGGCAGATCCATGATAACCCTTTAAAGGGTTTAATGTGTGTGTGGGTATTGTTTTTCATAAGATTAAGATTTAGAATTTATCTTATAAAGTGTTCATTATAAAGTGTTCATTATCTGACTAAAACCTTTCTTTTTAGAATCTTTTTACTTGCATGAACCATACATAGATATTCCGGTCTAAAGTGAGCACCACATTCCGAAGCAAACTAGGCAGTAATTTTTAAATCAACATTTCGACAAAGAACGCGATCCGTTGCCTTTCTAAAATTAGTAATTAGTTTTCACTTATGCTCTTTTTCGTTTTACGCATAGATTCTCCTTTCAGATTGATACGGAATAGAATAAGAAGCTGGCTGGTTTGTAAGACCAGAGAGGATATGGTTTTTGCCGAGCGGCACTGCCCCCAGAAAAATGCCAAAACGATGTATGACATGTTTCAGAAGATCCCCAAAACATGGATACGGAAAATGGTTGAAATTAAGGTCTGACCTACTTCTTGGTCGGCTTCTTGATGGTTTCCACCACAGAAGTGTTCTTCTTTTTTTCAGCCTCCTTGACGGGAATGAATTGACCGTTCTTCGCATTCCGGCCAATATTGACGGTTTTTGTGTTTGGCATGACGTAAAACTCAATAAATTAGTTACTTGAAACCCTTGTTCATTAATAACTTTTACCATTATAAAACTACCAACGATTAAATTTCAAATCCTTCGTGTACCGTCCCCAGGCTAGAGAATCCTTGGTGCGTTGGTCCATTACCAATTTTGACAATGAGGTATACGCTTTTAGAGCAAAAAGACCTATTCCGTTATGAAAGTTATTCCATAACTGGTAGCCTTGGTCATTATCCGAATAATAAGTGTCCATAAAAGTTCGTAGGGAAGATGATCCAACATGTAGTTCAAGGTCGAGTGAAATCAAATCTCGCTGAATGACATCCTTCGAATCGGGAAAAGCCTTGGCCAAACGCTTGAAAAATTTGTCCGGGTTAATAAAAAGGAACTGTGGGCCGTCTTTAGTATCAATATCTGGATGCACGGAAAAGTCAATTGTCTTGTCTTCTATCGAGTTAGCCTCCTCACGATAATGAATCTTGCATCGGAGATCGTAATAAAGCCTATCGCTTGTATTGAACTCAATATAATAGGGGATACTATCATAAAGCCTAAATTCCTTATAAGTATAAATCGGGTAAATGATTTTAGGCTTGGCAATGTTGGCCGCGATCCGGGCGTATGACGGTTCATGGTTGTCCTGATAGTCAATCACCAGCCGCAAATCATCAAATAATGTATCCGGGTTTTCCAAACTGGAATAACCAAAAAAGCTGCTAAGAACATTGCGGGTTTCAAACGCACAACCCGGGGCTGAAGAAAAAAAACCGGTATCACGTCCGTAAGGCATGGCTGAAAAAACCGTTTCCCAGATACGGAACCCTTTACTCCAAGCTTCTAAGGTTATTTTAGCCCTTTGATAAGCAATGAATGCTGGATCCTGTGCCATCTCCGGCGCACTCTTGTAACCGGAAAATGTTCTGGTCAGAAGAACATTAAAGACAGAATCTTGTGGATTTATGATGCAGTAAACCACAGGAATCGACTCACTGCCGGTAAGGATATCAAGGTCCTCTGAACATGAGATCATGCTCAAAATTCCCAAAATGCAGAACAGCGGTCTAAGAGGATTCAGAGTGGTCATTCTTTTCTGATACACCTTAATGTCATAAATTGATTGGTACTTGGGTCGAATTTTGGGTCCTTGCTTTTTACTAATGTAACACCTATTTGGCTAATTCCCAATGCTTGGTCGAGGTAGAAGTGCCCTGGAATGATTTGTATGTTATTTTCTCGCTTAAAATCAGACGCCCAAAATCCCTTGTAAGCGCCCAAAGACCCAAAACTTGGATCTGGTCCGCTGTCACCCAAAAAATGTTGACCTGCGTGTAAATTTAACCCAGAGAGACCATTCCGGCCATAGTAGGAAATCGCGTAATATTTTGGTAAATCCTTCAATAGCTCATTCCATTCTCCCATTGTCGGAATATGCCAACCGGGTGGGCAAATGCCCTGTTGTTCGTTCAATTGGTAATTCAGGGATTCCCGCCAACTATATAAACCAAAGATTGTATCCAAAGTCATAAGGTGAATGTAAAAATATTGCTCAGTAATCCCATTGTTTGTCTGGCTTTGCGTGACATCAATGATCTTTCCATACCTTAAGTTTTCACTCATCCACCACATATCATTTATTTTTGCAATGCCATAGGATTGGCCATCACGAGGGTCACGAAGTATTCCAAGATTTTTATTCCTGCCAAAAGATTCAATAACAATAGAAGCGGTATCAGTCAGACCCTCAAAGTCCGATACCTCTACAATGACCTTATAGGTTCCCGGAATAGTAAACCGGTGACCAATAGCGCTTTCAGATCCCCAACCCGTATCCCAAGTTGAATCGCTTTCGAAATTCCAACGGAAGGTAAGTCCGGAAGTAAAGCCTTGACTGTTAACAGACTTCCCCGCATCCAGTTCAAATAATATAGTTGTATCGCCGAGGATCGGAAAACTGTTACAGGAAGCTGTCGGAGGAAACTGGTCCCGCTGACAGTTGGTTGCAACTATGATTGGTATGATGATTATGTAAAATCTTTTCATAGTGGAAAAGCAGGCTAGGCATTCACCTAGCCTGCATAATAAAGAACTACTTCTTAATCGGTTATTCGATTGCAAGAGCACCCTTACTAAACTCCATCACATACATATATGTGTCCACAACATATCTCGTGGTGTAGTAGCTATGACTGGAAATGCTTCCAAGATTCTGCCAACTTGAAGTTGATGTTTCCTTAACATATAAGGTCACATTCGTATAGTACGAAGAAGGAGTATAATAATGTTGATAATCTGTCGGGAAATACTCCGTCGTTCTTGGTAGAGAAACGGGATCGCCATACGTTACATATATATTCCCTGGATCAGTAACAATAGGCCCACTAACGATCACTTTCGCGGAATAATAATCGTGTTGATTATTATTACTGTCGAGCCAATAAAGATTTGTAATCTTGATCGTAGTTACATTCGGCAGACACGGTGAGAAGCTCTGTAAAGAGAAGGAGCTAAGAATGATTGCACAGATTGCAAGTTTGAAAAATGTTGATTTCATCTTTTTCCGTAATTTTAGTAAATAATTGAGTAGTCCATTTTCGACGGAGATGGATTCTGTAGGTCTTCTATCCGTGAGGCGAACAAAATTGGAAGACTTCAACTCTGCCCCTTGGTTATGATCTGATCATCCCAAGGGGTTTTTCTTTAAATGAATTTTATGTTGCCAATTTAATCAAAATTAAGAAATAGTAGAATATTGAATTGATACTTAAAAGAATGAAGAGGATCAATACAAAGTGATTATGAAAATATTGGTAATCTGTCTATAGCCGAACAATTAAATAGACCGCAGGTGAATGGTCTAAATTGAGCAATCACTAGGGTAAAAAGCAACACTGTAATTCCTTTCATACTTATTCACGTTTTTGAAATCTTCATTTAAGAACATACCTACATTTACTATTATGTCGGATTTCGCCAAAACCTTAACCACAAATAGTAAAGTATTTTCTAATAGATTGATAATCAATGAAATAATATTACGTTAGATGCTGCTTGCTTTCGTGCCGGGTTGCTTGGCGGTTCCATGTCGAGATTGTACGTAGTCAAACCAATCCGGGCACTTTAAGAGATATGTTAAGAGACACTTTATGTGTAACTTAACCCTTTAAAGAGTACGACGATGAAAGAAAAAGAAAAGCCCAGCACGGAGCAGATCGTGCGGGAGATTAAACGCAGAACCCGTCGGAAGTTAAATTCCGAAGAAAAAATCAGGGTTGTTCTGGATGGTCTTCGGGGAGAAGACAGTATTGCCGAGATTTGCCGCAGAGAGGGCATAAATCCCAATTTGTTTTACCGGTGGAGTAAGAGCTTCATGGAAGCCGGAAAGAGGCGTCTAAATGGCGACACGCTAAGAGAGGCAAGTTCCGACGAGGGTACACAGCTTCGGAAAGAAAATGAGGAACTCAAGAAGCTTCTGGCAGAAGTATTTTTAGAAAACCGGTTGATAAAAAAAACCTGAATGGCTTAGAATAAAACCCAAGGGGATGCGCTTTAGCAAACAAGAAAAATTAGAAATCATAACACTGGTCGAAGGATCAGATCTGCCGGTAAGACGGACGATTAAGGAGCTCGGCATCTCAAAAAGTACTTTTTACTCCTGGTATACCGGGTACCTGGATCGAGGATAGGCCGGATTAGAGCCCAAGCGTCGGAACCGCAAAGATTATTGGAACCTGATTCCGGATGATAAGCGTCAGGAAGTGGTTGTAAAGGCACTGGAATTGCCAGATCTTTCACCCCGTGAACTATCGGTCCGTATTTTGGATGAAGACCATTGGTATGTCAGCGAGTCCTCGGTTTACCGGATCTTAAAGGCCAGGGGGTTGATAACCAGCCCAAACTATATTGTGATGAAGGCATCCAGCCAGTTCAAAGATAAGCCTGCCAAAGTACATTCGCTTTGGCAGATGGATTTTACCTACTTTAAGATCGTTGGCTGGGGTTGGTACTATCAGCAATCGATTCTGGACGATTTTTCATACTATATCATTGCCTGGGAATTATGCACGAACATGTGTTCGGATGACGTGGAAAATCTGGTTCAAAAGGCTCTTGAAATAACGGGTCTTGAAAAGGATCAGCGTCCTAAACTCTTATCGGACAATGGATCCTGTTATATTGCTAAAGATCAGAAGGATTTTGTCCGGGAAGAAAAGATTATCCACATTCATGGAAAGCCTTATCACCCTCAAACTCAGGGGAAAATTGAACGGTACAACCGCTCAATGAAGCATATCTTTAAGCTTGAGAATTATTACTTTCCCGAAGAGTTGGAGCGTCAGATTGCCCAATTTATTGATTATTACAACAATCAGCGTTTCCATGAATCGCTGCAGAATCTTACACCGGCGGATGTTTTTTTTGGTCGTGACCAGGAAATTCTAGCACAGAGGGAGTTAATAAAGCACAACAGCATCCCGCAACGAAGAGACCTTTATCTGGAAAGAAAACTTGCTTTATTATGAAGAATCTATCTCTTAACTTTATACCTTTGAGTGTCCCGAGTTATTTGACGTTAAACAAATAATGGAGCCGGTAGCAAAACCAAAATCGAGATGAAACGCATTCCAATTTTTCTGGTCGTAATTTTCCTTCAATTTTCAGTGGCTTATTCCCAACCCAATCTGCAAGATATCGTTAAGAGCCAATCCCGGATTGCCGGTGATCTGAACAATCCTGCTGAAGGGTTTGGACGCAAAATATCAGGGGAGGATCTGTTATACCATAGCACTCGTCAGGATTGCCAGAATGCACTCCTGGTAAGGGCGACAGACGGAAAAATGAACATTTCCTGGGAAACGCCATTGATTAATCCCAACCTGGGTGCTAAGGAGGTTCAGCTTTTCCTGATCGCCGGAATGAGTTTGCAAGGCTATGATATTAAAGGCGTTGATCCCGGATTCCAGGTCTTTATCAATAACAAACCATACTTCCATTTTAAAAATAGCATGGGAGAAAATTGGACAGCCAACGGGCCTGACGGCAGCCGGATGATTTTCCAGTGCACGGATGCATTGGACTGGTTCCTTAAAAAGACCAGTATAGACGGGTGGTTCGATGTGCAATTAACGCAAGTCGATGGGAAATTGAACGGACTCCTGGTTGCTCCGGAAACCTGGACAGGTGAGGTTGCCGAAATAACCGGGAATACCGGAAAACCTCAAAAATTAATTTTTGCCAGACATGATAAGGAAGCAACCGTCCCTTTTATTCTGCCGCTGGCAACAACTACCATTTCGGTTAGAGGACCCGGGGGCCTTATGGTAAAGGATATTGAGATTAAGAAATCAATAGGCAAAAGCGTGATTCAGACCGATCGGCTTATCAGTTATCAGGTCAGCCTGACTGATCCAAAGAGTTCACTCATAGAGGTTCAGATTGCTAAGAGCTCAATTTCAAAAGACCTTCACAACATCGCCAATTCTGATATAGCCAGGGGGGAAATAATGATCATGGCTTCGTCGCATCAGGATATTGCCTGGATGGATTCACCGCAAGCCTGTGTTGAAAACCGCGATAATCTCCTGATTACTCCTGCTTTAAAGAAACTGGAGGAAAATCCTCTGTATTATAATGATATGGAGGATATTCTGATGTTAAGAGAATATCTGACCCGGCATCCGGAGAAAAAAGAGCTGATCTACAACCTTACCAAAGAAGGAAGGCTTACCTGGGGCGCTTCCTATATGCAACCCTATGAAGAGATGTATTTTGGGGAACCCCTGATCCGTCAGTTTTACCTGGGACGGAAATGGTTCAGAAAAGAATTTCCCGGTTGCGATGCCCGGATTTACTGGAATGTGGATGTTCCGGGCCGAACCCTGCAGATGCCGCAGATCCTGGCTAAGTGCGGTGTCGATTATATGATCATCAGCCGGCAGGATAAAGGGCTGTTTAACTGGCTTTCTCCGGATGGATCCAAGGTTCTGACCTATTCATCCGACCATTATTACAACAGTTACGTGAATCTGAAGAAAGGATTTTTTGAATCGGTCCGGCACTTCTCCGGTTTGACTGATTTCTGGGGGAGGTATTATACCAAAGCCACTGTGAATCCCGTGATGCCGGTTTTATCGGACGCAGATATGGCTGTTCCGGATTCCTATTTCGATTATATAGATACCTGGAATTCCCTGAAAGATTCGACACTCAAGCTTCCTGACCTGGTTCATTCCACCGCTGAAAAATTCATGGATGCGGCTGTTGCTACCGGGACTGATTTTCCAACCATTCAGGGAGAGAGGCCTGCGGTATGGTTATACATACATGGACCTTCGCATTACGAAGCACTGAAAGCCGGAAGAAGTGCCGGGCGGCTCCTGCCAGCAGCCGAGAAGATGGCCAGTCTTCGATCACTCGTGATGGATGACTGGGATAGATATCCACAAGATAAACTCACAGAGGCATGGGAATCAGCCATATATCCAGATCATGGATGGGGTGGAAAGAATGGCGATATTACCGATCAAACCTTTCTCGACAAATTCCGCAAAGCTGATCAGATCGCAAAATTAATTATTGAAGAGTCAACAACAGATATCGCGGGTAATATCGGATTTTTACCAAAAGGAATTCCTTTGGTGATTTTCAACTCATTAACGTGGGAAAGAACTGATCCGATTGAGATCCGGTTAAATATCCCCGATAAGACCTTTAAGGCAATTAGCCTGCTGGATGAGCAGGGGAAGTTGGTTGGTTTTCAAATTACCGGACCTGAAGAATATTATCCTTCAGGTTATCTGAAATCAGCGGAGGTTGCATTTATCGCTGAAAATGTCCCATCACTAGGATATCAGACCTACTACGTTGCTTCAGGTAAAAAAAAGGCTAATTCGGCCCGTTCTGCCCAATGCATTGATATTATCGACACCAAGTATTTTAAGATAAAATTCGGAAAAGGAGGAATTGAGTCACTGTTCGATAAAGATCTGCAGAAGGAAATTCTAAATACGGATCAGTTTAAGGCAGGGGAGTTATTCTCGATGCGTTCGATCGGAAATGGTGCCGGTGAGTTCTCTGATGTTCAGCAACCTGATATGGAGGGATTTGAGAAGCCCGGGATCGGACCGGTCTGGAACATTAATGAATCAGGTCCGGTGAGAATAGTGATTGAAGGATCTGCCGAAATGAAACATAACACGGCTAAAGTCACCTGGACGGTTTATCCGACGCTGAAACGAATTGATGTTACAGCTGATCTGATTGACTGGGATGGAACAGCCTATCGGGAATTCAGACTTGCTTTTCCGGTCGGCCTGCAAAATCCGGAGATTTCCTACGAGGTCCCGTTCGGTATGGTCAGGGTCGGGAAGGATGAATTGGCACAGGCAGCCGGCGAACGCTATACCACATTGTGCAAGGATGTGCATCCAAGAGGGATAAATAACTGGATCAGTGCCAGCGACAGCGATATCGGTCTAACCATTTCTTCGAGTGTAGCCGTATGGGATTATGTGAATATGACCAATCTCTCAACCGATGCAACTTTGCTCCAGCCGATCCTTTTGGCTTCGAGGCAGAGCTGTCATAGTGAAGGCCCTCTCTATCATCAGAAAGGCAGCCATAGCATGGAATTCAGCTTGTTTACGCATCAACCCGGCTGGCAAAACGGTTACCACCAGGCATTGCAGGCGAATGAGAAGCTAACAGCTGTTTTCAATCCGGCTTCTAAAACATCAATTCTGCCGGGCCGACTCTCTTTCGTATCGGTTGATGACCCGAATGCTCTGGTGAGTACAGTTAAAAAATCAGAGGATGATAATAATTTGATCGTCAGACTATACGATCAGGAAGGCCGCGATAAACGGGTGAAAATTAATCTGTTTATGAACCCTTCATCGGTTGAGCATACAAACCTGATTGAAGAAGACGGAAATATTATTTCTAAAGATGAAAAGGGCATGACCGTAAAGCTTGGCCATCATGCCATAGAAACCTTTAAAATCAGATTTTAACTAATTGTTTTTAATACATCTGACACTCAGGCCGGTTTTTTTCGGGAAATGGGTCCGGGTGAGATTCCCGTTGCAGGCTTCAATTTCACGCAGGTAACCTTCATTAATATTATCATAAATATAAGAGGCGGATTGCCACCAGAAACCAGCGGCATCAAGGCTGAAGAACTCTCCCATATCATGACGGTCTCCGGCAAAATAACCGTCGAAACCGCTAGAATTGCCCACTTTCAATTCTTCGCCGGCAGTAAAGGTTTTGAAAAAGGTGTTCAGATCTGCCCAATCACCGTTGCCAGGAATATGCCATCCTACGGGGCAAATCCCCTGGGCATTTTCCACTTGAGAATAACCCATAGCCTCTTCCCAGTCATACAAACCTCCATATAGTTTGCAGTTATCTACTTTATTTTCGTAGCAATACTTCTCAATAATGTTGTTATTGGTAAGGTCGGAGTGTATAAGATTGCTGACTGTGCTGGGTACATAACGGCCAACATTCAGGTTTTTAGCCATCCAGCATTGATCACCAATTTGTATTGTCGGATAAACATTTCCATCAGCATCAGTAACAGTAGGAGCATTAGGGCACGGATTTTTGCTCAAAGGGAAAAATGTAATTGCGACGTCATCTGAAGAATTACCACACTTGCCTGAAATTGACCATCTTAAAGTAAAATCAAGATTATTGGAATCCTTGATAAACCAGGCTTTTGGAGAATGAACCTCTGAAAAATGGCCGTTGGAACCATTTATCAATGTCCAGGTACCGATCCCATTTTCCGGGATATTAGCATCCAAAAGGACCGAATCCGCAGGGACAAATGTTAGATCATTGCCGGCCTGTGCATGATTTATCAAAGGTGATACTATGATGAAGGCATGGGTGGTATCAGCACACCCTGACAGGGAATCAGTATAGCGGTAGTAAACTTCATGCTCACCAGCTCCGGCAAAGGCAGGACTAAACTTTCCGTCAATTACCCCGTTTCCCCAATATGAACCGCCCGAAGGAACTCCGCCATCAAGCACAAAAGGGGGCTCATTCAGGCATACGGAATCTTTTAAATTCAGTGTAATTGGAGGTAATTCATTTATTATTAAGTGAATAATATCAGAGTAATAGGGCCGACATAATCCTTCAATTACCTCAGTACGATAATAAGCGGGGCTGGTTGCAACAACCATCAGTGTATCACTATGTGATCCGGGAAGCTGTGACCAATCCGTACCATTCTCCGATATCTGCCAGGTAAGTTCGCCCCTGTAATTGGTCTGGTAGAAATGAACGATATCCTGCTTGCAAGCAAATTGCTGACTGAATGAGGATATCGTTATAAAAGATGCGGCTAGCAGTATTATTGTTCGTTTCATTATTCTCTCTCCTTATCTTACAATCAATCTTTGCGAAACTAAACGGTCAGAAAGCGAAATTTTCAGGAAATAAATGCCCGGTTCCTTGATTTTTGTATCTATCTCAATATCAGACACAAGATCTCCAATGCTGAAGCTCCTGCTAAAAACTATTTGCCCAAGCTGATTTATAACCTCAATTCTCTGCAGCTTGCCGTTAAGCGAACTGATGCCTTGTATCGTGAAAACTCCGTTAGACGGGTTAGGGAAAACGGTTAGGATTTGATTAAGGTTGTTAACATCAATTCCAAGACAGAGATCTACATAAACTGAAATGAAACTGACAGCAAGACAACCTTGAGCGTCCGTAACACTTAACATGTAAGTTTTAGATTCACTGATATTTGCAATTGGATTTGACAAGGTAGGATCGTTCAATCCATCAGGAGGAGACCACAAATAAACGTACGAATTATTTCCGCCGGAGGCAGTAGGATTTCCTCCAAGGATAATAGGGTGGCCCCTGCAAACAAGTGTGTCATGACCAGCTGCGGCAGTAAGCACGGCTGGCTGGGTGAAATTCATCGGGATGAATCTCTGGCCAAAGTTGGGACCACATAAACCATTGGCTACGACTATTAATATAAAAAGTTTTCGCATAATCTTCCTGATTCTATACCCTCAAAGATAAAAACAGGATTAATTATTCCTATTATTTGTTTTGAACCAGTAACCGAAAATGTTCAAATACCATTCCCAAATCAGGAAAAACCAGGTATAATTGACCTTCCTATTCCAAAGTGATGGGTTTATCAAGGTATAAATCAAGGATTTTGGATCGGATGATAAATTCATATTTTGACTGGATCCGGGTTAATTGAGCCTGAATAAGTTGATTTTGAGCCACCTTAAATTCAACGGATGAAGAAATACCAGCTTTGTATTTTTCCTGTGTCAGATTAAAAGATTCATTGGCGCTGGCAATGGCTTCAGCCGTTGCCTCATACTTAGCCCGGGCATTAAGAGCCGCCGAATAAGCCAACTGAATATCGTGGCGTATTGATAATTTCTTTTGATCAAGCGAGAGTTTGGCATCCCTGGCCTGGATACTGGCCTGGCTGATCCGGCTTCTGGTTTGGAACTGGCTGAAAATAGGAATGTTGACATTAATAGCAGCCCGACTGTACATATTGTCTTTGAGTTGTTCGGAATAGGGGTAGGATGCAGTTGGATTCAATTGATTGACTCCCAGTTCACTATATCTTGAGTAAAGTAGGCCGTTGAGTGAAACCGAAGGCGAAATTCTGGCCCTCATTGCAGCCAATTGTGATTCACGGCTTTTCACCAGGAATTCGGCTGAAGAGATACCAGGATGGTTGATTTGGGCATATTCGCAGATTTTGTCAGGATCGTTAATGGCAAGAGAGATAGTTCCATCCAGACTTGCTGGTTTTTGAATCCTGAGTTCATTTTCATTATCCAGATTAAGTAGTTGTGCAAGCGACAAATAGGCTGTTCTGACATCATTTTCGGTCTGGATTTTGGAAAGGTTATCCTGACCCACCTGGGATCTCATTGTAAGCACTTCAACCTTAGCCATCCTGCCAGTCTCAAAGAAACCTTCATTCATTCGGAGCTGTTCTTTGCTCGATTCCAGTTTTGCTTCAGCTACACCCAGCAATTCTTCGGCAAACAGAATCTGAAGATAGGCAGCTGTAACCTCGATGGTCAGTGCTTTTTCTAATTCCGCTCTTTTATCGGTTTCAGATAGTAAAGAATACCTGGCGGATTTTGTCAGATACCAATTTGAAAACCCTGAAAAAATCGGAAGAGTGCCTTGTATTCCTACATTTCCATCCTGATATTTGGTGTTGATATAGGTGTAATTCTCATAGTTGACTGTCTTTCCTGAACTCAGGTTATGAGAATAGAATCCCTGAATATCAGGCAATCGCGTAGCCTGGGAGGTTTGCAGGTTGTCTTTTGCCAGATCAACCTGCAATCCCTGTCTTTTTATTCCGATATTCCTGTCCAGAGCTATTTGTATGCACTCTTCGAGTTTCATTTCTTTTTGTGGAAATGCATGATTCCCAAAGAGAAGAACAAAAACGACCAGAATATTTAACCTGGAGAACGTTGACATCTTTCTTAGGATAAATGTGGCGATTTTATTCATTTTCGGTCATCAGGTGTCCATCAAACAGGCGGATAATCCTTTTAGCATAGGAAGCATCTTTCGGGGAATGAGTTACCATTACAATGCTCGTACCATCGGAGTTCAATTGTTTAAGCAGGTTCATAACATCTTCACCATTCGCCGAATCGAGATTCCCGGTAGGTTCGTCGGCAAGAATCAGAAGCGGGTTTCCCACAACGGCCCGGCAAATTGCCACCCTTTGCTGCTGACCGCCAGAGAGTTGCTGCGGAAAATGTTTCCTCCGGTGTGAAATGCTCATTCGCTCCATAACCTCTTCTGTCATTTTTCTCCTTTTGGTAACCGGAATTTTTTGATATAAAAGCGGCAGCTCGATATTTTCGAACACATTCAGCTCATCAATCAGATTAAAACTCTGAAACACAAATCCGATATTGGATTTCCTTAACAGGGTCCTCTGTTTTTCAGAGTATCTGGATACCTCCTGTCCATTAAAGAGCAACTGCCCGGAGGTCGGGTTATCCAATAACCCCAAAATAGTCAGCAAGGTTGATTTCCCGCATCCGGATGGCCCCATAATGGCTGCAAATTCGCCGGTTTTAATGTCCAGTGACACTTTATTCAAAGCAGTTGTTTCGACTTCATCAGTACGGAAAACTTTAGTTAATTCAATTGTTTGTATCATGTTGTTTGGTTAATTGATTAATCCATTTTTAGAGCATCCACAGGGTTTCTGACGGATGCTTTATAGACGTGCATCAGGATTGTTGCCACAGCGATAAAAAGTGAAATCAAGGTTGATAAAATGAAGATGCCAATCCCCATTTTTATGTGGTAATTAAAATTTTGCAGCCAATGGTCCATCAGATACCAGGACAATGGAGAAGCCAGTAAGGTTGCAATAATCACTAACAGAATCGTTTCAGTCAATAGCAGTTCCATAATAGAGGCAGAAGGTGCTCCGAGGCACTTTCTGATGCTGATTTCCTTCTTTCGTTTCTCAATGGTAAAGGAGGCTAATCCCAACAATCCAAGGCAGGCAACGATGATCGCTAAAATGGCGAAGATGGTAAAAATCTTCCCCATCTGACGGTCCTTTTGGTAGTTTTCCAACAATTGATCCTCCATGAATGTGTAGTTAAAAGGCTGGTTTGGAACTACTTCCGACCAAATTTGTTTGACCTTCGACATGAGGTCGGTTGCCTGAATACCAGAATAACGGATAACAGAGAAGACTCCATTTGGTGTCAGCCTGATAACCAAAGGCTTCACCTCCTGGTGAAGGGATTCATAATTATAATCCTTGATAACACCGATAACAGTAAGGGGAAGATCGCCACCTTTGGGATTGGCAGCCACCTGAAAAAGTATTTTGTCAATAGGATTATCCCACTGGAGACGCTTTGCAGCAGCCTCATTGATAACAACCGCGGTGCTGTCAGATCCGAATTCCCTGGAAAAATACCTGCCATGTACCATTTCGATTTTCATCGTTTTCTGAAAGTTCTGGTCGGTTATCATGATATTAAAATTCTGCAATCCCTCACTTGCATCACCTTCCCTGCGAAAAACCGTATTCCCTGAACCTTGTCCACCCGGGACCTGCGAGGTAATTGAAGCATCGGTAATTCCAGGTATGGCTGTGATCCGGTCGATAAATGTCTGGGACTGATTGCCAAGTGCATATGCGCGGTTGACGATCAGCAGGTTTTCCTTATCAAAGTTCAGATCCTTATTGAGAATAAAATTGTTTTGCTTTGAGATAACCAGGGTGCTTACAATCAGTCCGATGGTGATAAGGAACTGGACAATAACCAGTGATTTTCTCAGCCATCCCCCGCGTATTCCCATCTGAAGTTTTCCTTTCAGAACGGATACCGGATTCAAACTGGCCAGATAGAATGAAGGATAACTTCCTGAAGCTAAACTGATGAAAATTAGAAGAATAAGTAAGGTTGGGATAAATGTGCCCCAGTTAATCAGTTTAACAGATAGTTCCTTATTTGCAATATCATTGAAGTAGGGCAGGGCAAGAAAAACAATCAGAATACCCAGTAAAAACGAAATCAGGGTAAGAAGAGTGGATTCAGTCAGGAATTGCCCGATCAGATTAGACCGCTGTGAACCAACCACCTTACGGATTCCAACTTCCCTGGCTCTCGAAGAAGCCCTGGCGGTTGCCATATTCATGAAGTTGATCGAAGCAATGATGATCAGGAATAAAGCGATCATCGAAAAGATGTAAACAGTTGACATGGAACCGTTTGCCCGGAATTCAAAATCGAGATCCGATTTCAGGTGAATATCTGTCACAGGTGTCAGCACATAACCGTAACGGTTGCCGGCAGCCCGCATCTGACTAAGATCGAAACCCAGAAACTGCTTGAGTTGGGGTCCAACATACTTGTCGACAATGGCTACCATTCCGGATTCAATAGCTTTGGCGTTTGTGTTTTTTGCTATTTTAATGTAGGTATAAACATTATTGCCAACCCAAATGGTACTTTGACTCAATGGGTTTGACATGAAGGAAGCCAGAATACTGAACCTGATATGGCTGTTAGCGGGATAATCCTCAATGACACCATCGACAGTGAATTGCTGGGGCGGATCAAATACCTGAAGTGTTTTTCCGATGACGTCTGTAGATCCGAAGTACTTCATGGCTACACTTCTTGTGATAACCAATGTGTTCGGTCGGTTCAGACCTTTGCCGGCATTTCCGGCAATAAAGCGGGTTGTGAAAACATCAAAAAAGGTTGAATCGGCGTATATGAAACCATCTTCTACAAAGCTTTTATCTTCATACCTGACCAATGGATCGCCGCCAAAAGGAAAAAGTCGTGTATATTGCTCAACCCCAGGTAATTCTTTGACTAAAGTTGGGCCGATCGGTACACAGCTGACTGCGGCCCTTATTTCCGGACCCTGTATTTTACCCTGTACCGAGACCCTGTAAATACGATCTGAATCCTTATGGAATTGATCAAAGGATAATTCATCAAGGACAAACAGCAGAATCAGAATTGATGAAGCCAGTCCAAGGGTCATTCCAGTGATATTAATCAAAGTATAGCCTTTGTATCTTAACAGATTACGTATGGATGTTTTTAAGTAGTTGAAAAACATGGGTTTGTTAATTAATAATCAGTTTATCATTATTGCCGAAACTTGTATATGAGCTGACAACAACCTTTTCACCTGGTTGTAAACCTTCAAGAATTTCATAATACCTGGGATTCATTCTGCCGGTTTTGATGGTTCGTTTTGAGGCGAACCGGCCCGACGGATCGACCACGTAGATCCATTGTCCACCGGTCGATTCGAAGAATCCGCCTTTTAATACTTGTATCGCTTTTATTGGTTGGCCCAATTCCACGTTGATCCGGTATGTTTGTCCGGTCCGGATATTGTCGGGCTTTATTCCGGAGAACTCCAGATCAACCTGGAACCGGCCGTTTCTCACTTCAGGATAAACCTTAATTATGTTGAGATTGAAATTCTGATCGTTTCGTTCAAGCGTAGCCGGTAATCCTGTCTTAATCCTGTCGATCCAGTGTTCATCGATTTCAGCGGTCACTTTAAAGTTATCCAGGATATGAATCTGGCCCAACCGATAACCACTTATAATGTTCTGTCCGATTTCAGCTTCGAGAGAACCGAGCTGGCCGGAAACCGGGGCTTTAACATTGAGGCTTTCGAGCTTATCTTTAACCAATTCAATATTATCCTGCATCCTGTCGAGGGCACCTTCGAGGCTTTTAACCTGGGTTGCCCTGAACAGGGAATCCTGCATGGATTTTTCCCTGAACAGCTGGATGGTTTGCTGAGTTAGTTCGTAATTTTCCTTCGACAGAAGATATTCCTGTTCCGAAATCAGGCCCTGGTTAAACAGGGTTTTGTTGGATTGATAGGTTCTATTGAGTTTTATGAGGTCAAATTCATATTGGATAATTTGCCTTCGAAGTTCGATGCGCTGCTGCTCCATCATGATTTTCGTGTCACGCAAACGATTCTCTTGTTCTGCAAGGTCGGCCTGGCTGGTCAGTATTCTCAGGTTTAAGTCGGGATTGGTGAGACGCAGAATTATATCTCCTTTGGTGACCATGGAACCTTCCTCAATAAGGATTTGTTCAACCCGACCGCCCTCAATCGCATCGAGATAAACGGTTGTAAGGGGCTCAACATTCCCTGTTGCCGTCATATAATCCAGAAACTCATTTTCGATAACTTCTGAAATGGTCAGTTTATCTCTTTCTACATTCAGCTTTGAGGAATGGTCTGCCAAAAAGAGCATGTACAGCACAACCCCAACAATTACAGTAGAAACGGAAATCCAAATAATTCTTCTTCTTTTTTTAGATTTATTCTCAATGATACGGTCCATTTTGGTTTGGGTTATTTCAGTGGTAAGACGAAAACGGATTTCTAATGTTACAGATTCTTCCTCCTAACATTTGATTTGCATGCCTATATTTGCCTCTAAATATAACTATGACATCTGATTTATACAACGACGGACATTTACTGCCGGTTATGGAAGAGTTTTATTCCCTGCAGGGTGAAGGCTTCCATACCGGAACTGCGGCTTATTTTTTGAGAATAGGCGGTTGTGATATCGGATGCAATTGGTGCGACAGCAAAGCAAGCTGGTCATTTGGGGCTTATCCGCTGGTAAAAGTTGATGATGTTGTGGACAGGATACTGAAATTTCCTGCGCGTGCGATGGTTGTTACCGGTGGAGAGCCAACTTTATATCCTCTTCATTATCTAGGTAATAAACTTAAGGAGGTTGGAATTAACACATTTATTGAAACATCCGGGGCTTACCCTATTTCGGGAAACTGGGATTGGGTATGCCTGTCGCCCAAGCCACAATCACCGCCTGTTGATGTTAATTACCTTAAGGCTAATGAATTGAAGGTAATTATTGAGAAATCATCAGATTTGCAATGGGCCGAAGAAAATGCAGTCCTTGTTGGCCGGGATTGTCATCTTTTTCTTCAACCGGAATGGAGTCAGAAAAGCAAGATGCTGGATAAGATTATCCGGTATATTGAATCAAACCCCCGATGGCGTCTGTCGCTGCAAGCTCATAAATACATAGGTATTCCATAATGGCGAAATTTTTTGTGATAATAGCCTTTTTTGCCTTTTCGGGTTTATTGAATGCACAGCAGGTCCAGACGGCTTCCCCTGCAGCATTGAATAAGCTTAAAAAAGTAAAAGAGGCTATGAATAACCTGGACTGGAATGAAGCAAAACATCTGTCTGGCCAGGTTGTACAACAATATCCCGGATGGCCGGAAGGCTGGAAGGTTTACGCTGAGGTTTATCAGGGGGCTGGGGATTCAGAAATCAGTGAGACGGCTTTACGGCATTTGGTACAATTGGATTCCACAGATTATCCTGAAGCTTATCGATGGATAGCAGAATGGTCATTTAAAAGAGGTGATTACCCGGATGCCTCTGTGAATTTTAGTAAGTATCTTGGTTTGATCCATGATACTGCAGAACTGCCTTACCGGATAAGGCTTCTGGATTCAAGCATCCGGTTTGCTATGGACCAGATATGGAACACAGAGGTCAAAATGCCCAAAAAGCTTACCGGGCCTGTCAATACTGACAATGATGAGTATTTTCCGAGCCTGTCGGTTGATGGATCTGTTCTGGTATTTACCCGGCAAACCAAAGACCCCGGCAACACTGTAAAGAAGACACCTCAGGAGGACTTGTTTTATGTAGCCTTCGTGGACACCGGATACCGGCTACCTGAAGCTTTCCCCTTTCCGATAAACACAACTGGAAATGAAGGAACACAAAGCCTGAGGCAGGATGGCCGGATCATGTTATTTACCGCATGCAACAGGCCCGACACCAAGGGAGGATGTGACCTTTATTACTGTGTAAGATCGGGAGATAACTGGAGTGATCCTGTTAATCTGGGCTATCCGGTGAATTCCAGATATTGGGAATCAACCCCTTTTCTGGCCCAGGATGGAAAACGATTGTTCTTTGCCAGTAATCGTCCCGGAGGATTTGGGGGGATGGATATCTGGCAGGTTACCCTTAACCCCGACCGAAGCTGGTCGGCCCCATGGAATCTGGGACAATCGATCAACACACCCCTCGATGAAATGTCTCCCATACTTTTGGTCGATGGAAAAACTCTGTTTTTTGCTTCAAACGGCCATATTGGAATGGGCGGATTTGATCTGTATAAATCTGATTTGACCAATATGGAGAAATCATATATTCCTGAAAATCTTGGCTATGGGGTAAATACTTGTTATAACGAAGACGGGTTGACTATAAACGCAGATTTGAACCTCGGTTTATTCGCTTCTAACCGGGATTCCCTTACAGGCAAGGACATTTACCAAATAGATATGAGTCCGTATATCCCGGTTAATGCCACTCTTACACTTTGGGGTACCGTTAAGGACCGGATTACCGGATTACCGGTTGGTGCCAGGATTGAGGTGCAGCCACACGGTGATACATTGATTAGCAGCGTTGAAGCTGATCCTGTAACCGGAATCTATCTTTTAGGGATTTCTGAACGACCGGCATACCGGATCGGTGCTTCCTATCCCGGATATCTTCCATATTCCCAATATTATATTAATGACACATTATCGAAAAAAAGCAAGATTCAGCATACAATTGATTTAGAGCCTATCCAGCCCGGAGCAGCGATTGTTTTGCAGAATATTTTTTTCGCGCTAAACTCTTATGAATTACTGCCCGAATCAGACAAGGATATGGAAGAAATCCTGATTCTATTCAACCAAAATCCCGGCATCGTCATCGAAATATCGGGGTTTACAGATGATACCGGTACAGATGACTATAATCTGATTCTGAGTCAGAAGCGGGCAGAATCTGTTATGAAATATCTCATTAATCACGGAATAAATCCTGACCAGTTAAAGGCCAAAGGTTACGGTCGTTCTAATCCATTAGCCACCAACGAAACGGAAGAGGGCAGGGGTTTAAACCGAAGAACCGGGATGAAGGTGATCCGTATGAAATAGGGTTATCGGTTTATTAATTTACCAATAGAATTAAGCAAATCTTCAAACCGGATTGGCTTCGGAAGGTAGTCATCACATCCGGCCTCATACAGTCGATCCATATCGACATCCTGCGGATTCACTTCCAAAATGTACTTTTGTGTTAATTCCATTAAACAGTGATTTACTATGAGAATTGAACGAATTGAACACATCGGGATCGCAGTAAGCAACCTCGACGAAGCCATCCGTTTTTATGAGAAAGTTTTAAACCTCACTTGCTATGCGATTGAAGCAGTGGCAGATCAAAAAGTGCGAACCGCTTTCTTTAAAGTCGGAGAGACCAAGATAGAACTTCTGGAATCAACAGATCCGGAAGGTCCTATTGGAAAATTTATTGAAAAGAAAGGTGAAGGTATACACCATATTGCCTTTGCAGTGGACAATATTGAACAGGCGTTGGCTGAAACCGAATCCAAAGGAGTGAAATTGATTGATCAAACTCCCAGGAATGGTGCAGAGGGTTTGCGGATTGGTTTTCTGCATCCGAAGAATACCATGGGAGTGTTAACAGAATTCTGCTCCGGTAAATAGTTTTCGTATTTTTGTGCATAACCAATTAACATCCACAGTGAATTATAAGAAATCTATAGGTATAGCGGGCAATTCCGGAGGAAAAACAAGATCTGATTGCCAGGTAACCATTGAGCCTGCTGATTCTGGCGGGATTGTCATCGATCTGAAAAGCAAGGTTAAAGTTCTTTACGGGACTGATATAATCAAACAGATCCATGAAATACTCGGTTTTTATAGCTTTGTTCATGCTAAAGTCACGCTTATCGACAGCGGGGCTCTTTCATGGGTAATAGCCGCCAGAATCGAAGCAGCTGTCAGGGAACTGATAGACACTGAAAAGACATATTTACTGCCCAGGAACGCCAAGGTCATACAACCTACCGTAATGGACCGAAGGCGGTTCTCCCGTCTCTATCTGCCCGGTAACTCCCCGAGTCTGATGATCAATGCTTTCCTGCACGGTCCTGACGGACTGATTCTTGATCTGGAAGACTCCGTACCTCCGGATAAAAAGCCGGAAGCCCGGGTGCTGGTCAGAAATGCTTTGCGGGCATTGGATTTCGGCAATGCCGAACGTATGATACGCATCAATCAGTTACCGGCAGGCCTGGAGGATCTGAATTGGTTAATACCGCATGGTGTAAACCTGGTACTGCTCCCGAAATGTGAATCCGCCGGTCAGGTTCTTAGTATTACGGGCCGGATTGAGGAAATTAAGCAAGGGGAAGCTATCGATGTACCAGTTTGGATTATGCCGATTATTGAAAGTGCCAAAGGAGTTGTGAAGGCTTACGAAATTGCATCTGCGTCTCAAAACGTTGTGGCTCTGGCAATTGGACTTGAGGATTATACCGCTGATCTGGGTGTCAGGCGAACCGGGGAGGCTGCGGAATCCCTATATGCACGTTCTGTGCTGGTTAATGCGGCAAAAGCAGCCGGGATTCAGGCTATCGATTCGGTTTTCTCTGATGTCGACGACATGGAAGGGTTGCGCAATACAGTAAAAAGATCTAGAGCAATGGGCTTCGATGGAATGGGGTGTATTCATCCCCGTCAGATACCTGTCATTCATGAGAATTATACTCCTGATGCCGAAGAAATTGATAAGGCTAAAAAGATTGTTATTGCTTTTATGGAAGCTCAGCAAAAAGGACTCGGGGTGGTTGCCCTGGGTTCCAAAATGATTGATCCTCCCGTTGTAAAACGTGCCCGGAAAACTATCGCACAGGCAATTGAACTTTCCATTATTGAAAATAACTGGTACGAAACACGTTCCCTATGATCAAGAAATATGATAAACTGGTTACCAATGCCGCTGGTCGGATTGTTCCTACCGAGATCAATGGACAGGCAACAGTTCCCTATCTGGGGCTTGGAAAGTATAAACCAGAGGGCCGTAAATTTGCACCATCCATTTCGAGCTGCGTAGATTACCCGGCAGATGGGAACAAATTGGTGCCTTCTCTAAGGGATGCATTGATAAAAAGCGGTCTGAAAGATGGAATGACTATTTCCACCCATCATCATTTTCGCGATGGCGACCTTCTTGCCAATCAGATTTTTGATATAGCCCATGAACTTGGAGTTAAAAATCTTGTTTGGGCGCCTTCTGCTTCCTTCCCTTGCCATGAGCATCTTATTCAATATCTTGAAGATGGCACGATTAATCGCATCGAAGGCAGTATGAATGGCCCGCTGGGAAAATTTACATCCAACGGAAAAATGACCGGGCTCGCGGTTCTCCGGTCACATGGCGGAAGATACCAGGCCATTCAGGATGGTGACCTTAAAATAGATATTACAGTAATCGGTGCTGCCTGTTGTGACCCTTTTGGAAATGCTAATGGCCTTAACGGAACCTCGGCAAGCGGTGGCCTCGGTTTTGCTCTGGCAGATTCGCAATACGCGGGTAAGGTGATCGTGGTTACTGATCATCTGGTTGATTTTCCATGCGTTCCATGGCAAATTCAGGGAAACTATGTCGATCATACTGTGTTGGTCGACAAAGTAGGCATACCCGAGAAGATCGTTTCTGGTACCACTCAGATTACTAAAAGTCCCGACAGACTTCTGCTGGCAGAAATGACCGCCCGGTTTTGTGAAGTTACCGGTATCATTCGCGATGGATTCTCATTTCAGGCCGGAGCGGGGGGGACCGCCCTGGCTGTTGGGGATTATTTCTACAAAATCATGAAGGAGAAGGGTATAAAAGCCCGGTTCGCCAGGGGGGGCAGCAACCTGTATCTGGTTAAAATGCTCGAGGAGGGATATCTGGATTATATTCTCGACGGGCAAACTTTTGATTTGGATGGCGTCAGATCAATGGCCACAAATCCCAATCATTTAATGACAACACCATTTACCAGTTACAATTATCACGGTAAAGGCAATTTTGCCGGAATAGTGGATGTAGCGATTCTCGGAGCAACAGAAATCGACCTGAACTTCAACGGTAACGTGGTCACCCATTCGGATGGTTATTTACTGCATGGAATAGGAGGCTGGCAAAACTGCCTGTTCTCGAAAACAGTAATCATCCCGATACCATTATTCAGGGATCGGATTCCGGTTATTGTGGACCAGGTAACCACCCTATGCGGGCCAGGAGAACTGATTGATGTAATTGTAACTGAAAGAGGTATTTGCATCAATCCTCTTCGCACTGATCTGATTGAAAAGGTTCAAGGATCAGGTTTACCCGTTTTACGTATTAATGAACTGAAGGACGAAGCAGAAAGAATCTGCGGTAAACCTTCAAAACCACAATTTTCGGATGAGGTTGTCGCTGCAATAAAATGGGTTGATGGTACAGTAATTGATTCAGTTTGGAAAATATCAGATGAATAAATGGTTATGGTTGGTTGTCTTTCTTCTGCCGGGCTTTGACGGACAAGCTCAAAATATCATTCTAAATGAACTGTCAGCATCTGTAACGAATTCACAGGTTGATAATTATGGAGAGTTCGAGGACTGGATCGAGGTTTACAATGGCTCCAAGTCTGATGTTAACCTGGCGGGTTGGTATCTGTCAGACAATCCTGCAAAGCCATTAAAATGGCGCATTCCGGCAAGTAATCTGAAAATTACCACCATCCTGGCCGGATCCTGTTTGCTTTTGTGGGCAGACAAGGATACTATGCAGGGACCCGATCACCTGGGTTTCTCCCTGAAAAAGAAAGGTGAATATCTGTTTTTATTCCGGCCCACCAAGGATGGCCCGGTTTTGGAAGATTCTGTGCGGTATGGTGCTTTATCTCCCGATCAGTCCTTTGGAAGATGCCCTGATCGAAACAATGAATGGATTGTGTTTAAACATCCAACTCCCGGTAAACCAAATATTTGTGTTCCAGACAAAAAACGGAAGGTGAAAAGAATTCCTTTGCCTGCTCCGGCGGATCCTTTGCTAAATGGGCCTGGCATATCACGGATTCATTGCAATATCCATTGAAGTTTAGGATTCCAAATACTTCTCCTGATTCTACAACCATTGCTGCCAAAGGGTTTATGGTTTTTGGGGCGGATAATCACCCAACGCAAGCAACAGTTCTCAATCCACGGAAGGGAAAAATCTGGAATCCTCCTCAATTTCAGTCTATCCAAATCCTTGTATTAATAGATTAAATATCAGGATATTATTGAAAAATTCCATTGATGTTCATGTTGATTTTTTCGCTGAAGGAGGAGGAAAAATCGCCGAACGGGAATTTGATGATTGCCAAATCGAATGGAATACCTTGCAGATCAACGATCCCGGTGATTGGCTTTGTCCGGGTTATTATTTTCTGCGAATTACTACCGGTCAACAAATTAGCTATAGAAACTTTCTGCTGATAAAATAAAAAAGCCGGCTAAAGCCGGCTTTACGATAAGAAAATGCGGTTAAACCGGATGTATGGCTTCAACAGGACATACATCAGCGCAGGCACCACAATCAGTGCACTCATCCGGATTAATTTTATAAATATCGCCTTCGGAGATAGCTTCAACCGGACATTCATCAATGCAGGTTCCGCAAGCGGTGCAGTCATCATTAATTATGTAAGCCATTTTAAATTTTTTTTTGAATTAGTCCCGCAAAGGTAAGGGATTTTTAAAAATAAACAATCTTCAAGCATTTTTGTAACCTATCTATGATGTAAAAAATAACACGAACCCTATGAATATGTGTTAATATTTTGGTATTTTGAAGGACAGATTTTTCCACTACTAAACAACAGATTATGAGCTTTCTTCAATTTGATAAAACTCAGCTGATAAACCTCGAGTACAGCTTATCTAAAGAGATTCTACTTGCCAATCCTTCAGGTGCTTATGCCAGTTCAACAATAATTGGCTGTAATACAAGAAAATATCATGGATTATTGATTGCACCCATCACCGATCCGGATGGAAGCAGGCATGTAATATTATCATCACTCGACGAAACCGTAATCCAGCATGATCAGGAATTTAACCTTGGAATCCACAAGTATCCGGGCGAGTACTATCCAAAAGGGCATAAATATGCGAGATGGTTTGAAATGGATCCTGTCTGGAAAATGATTTACAGGGTGGGGGGGCTTGTTCTGGTAAAAGAAATTTTGCTTGATGAAAAGGAACCTCGCCTGCTGGTTAGATATACTCTTCAGGAAGCTCATTGTCCAACCGTATTGAGGATCAAGCCATTCCTTGCTTTCCGCAACATTCATGCGCTGAGTAAAGCAAACCTGGATGTGAATAAGCAGGTAATGCAATGCCGGAATGGTGTTTTCCTGAGGCTGTACCATGATTATCCGGGGCTTTACCTGCAAACCTCTAAAGTCATTGAGTTCATCGCGGCGCCCGATTGGTATCACAACAATGAATACCTGAAAGAACAAAGTAGGGGTTATCCATACCAGGAGGACCTCTTTGTGCCAGGATATTTTGAAACCTCGATCAAAACAGGCGAAAGTATAGTTATGGCTGCTGGTTTTGAAGAACAGGCACCCGGAAGATTAAAGAAACGGTTTTTAAACCAACTTGAGAAAATCCCCCTGCGCCATACTTTTGAGGAGGTATTAGTTCAGACAGCGAAATCATTTATTATTGAAGTAAAAGGAATGCCTGAAATTGTTTCGGGATATCATTGGTTTGGTGCCTGGGGAAGAAATTGCTGGATCGCCCTGCCGGGATTAACCCTGGCAACGGACCAACCTGACCTTTTTGATAGTTTAGCCAAATCGATGGTCAGAATGCTTAAAAACGGTCTTTTCCCAAACCACTCGCCCGACCGCAACCATCCGGTATACCGAAGCGTGGACGGTTCTTTATGGATGATCTGGGCTTTTCAGCAATTTGCCGCTTATCTGAATAACGACAGCCGGATATGGAAATCATTCGGACCTTCAATAAAGCAGGTATTATATGCTTACCGTGATGGTGTAAACCCGGGAATTCAAATGCAGGATGACGGTTTACTGTCAGCATATATCCCCAATCAGGCATTGACCTGGATGAGTGCATACCTTATTGGGGTACCGGTAACTCAAAGGCCCGGATTAACAGTTGAGGTTAATGCTTTGTGGTATAATGCGATCTGTTTTGCCTTACAGGCAGCTTCTGAGGCTGGTGATACTCAGTTTGTCGATGAATGGAAAGATCTGCCCGGACGAATCGAACAGAAATTTCAGGAGACTTTTTGGAGTGATGAGGAACAATATCTTGCTGATTATGTTTTTGAAGGTCAGGCAAACTGGGATGTGAGGCCAAACCAGGTACTTGCTGTCTCCATGCCATTCTCACCTCTCCAGGATGAACAAAAACGTGCAGTGCTCGAGAAAGTGCAGTCTGAACTATTGACTCCCAAGGGTTTGCGGACTTTATCGCCCGGGCACGCGGATTATAAAACAAGTTATGAGGGTGATCATGCTACCCGCGATTTAGCCTATCATCAGGGAACCGTGAGGCCATGGCTTTTGGGCCATTTTGCCAATGCGTGGCTGAGTTTATACGGCCAGACGGGTAAGCATTTCATCAGTGCCCTCGTTCACAATTTTGAGGAGGATATGTTCGAGCACGGATTAGGAACCATTTCCGAAGTGTATGATGGCAATCCGCCACATACTCCCAGCGGGGCAATTTCATCTGCTGCCAGTGTAGCCGAAATTCTGAGAATTATGAATATGCTGAAGAAAATCTGAAACCTATGCGTGTATTAATGTTTGGATGGGAATTTCCTCCCCATATCAGCGGAGGTTTAGGGACGGCCTGTTACGGGATGACGCGTGGTCTGGCTTATAGAGATGTTGAAGTTATTTTTGTGGTTCCAAAATCATACGGAGATGAAGATCAATCGTCTGTTAAACTTATTGGAGCCTCACAGGTTCCGATCAAAAGGCGGACCTATGTTTTTACTCCGGGAAAATCCGGCGAAACAGAATTAGTGAGCAGTAATCTATCTCTTGAAATGACTTATATCGAGGTGGGCTCAAAACTCCTTCCTTATCTTTCGCCTGAAGAATTTCAAAGGTATACACATGAACATTTGCAGAAAAATGAGTTAACCATTCAGGAGATCGACCAAAGTGAAATTGCCGGATCTGCGGTTTTAGCAGAAGTAGTCGGGACCCTGGATTTTACAGGTAAATACGGACCGGACCTGATACAGGAAGTATCGAATTATGCTCTGGTGTCATCCGAAATCGCTCATGAACAAAGTTTCGATATTATACACGCACATGACTGGCTTACTTATCCTGCAGGAATTGCGGCTAAACGGATGTCCGGGAAGCCATTGGTTGTCCATGTTCATGCAACTGAATTTGATCGTACCGGTGAGAATTACAATACTGTTGTCTATGATATCGAAAAATCAGGTATGGAGCAGGCTGACCTGGTGATAACCGTCAGTAACTTAACCAGGAATACCGTTATCAATCGGTATGGAATCAATCCTGATAAAGTGGTTACAGTCTATAATGCAGTTGAACCCGGAACGGAAAATAGCGTCGAAACCATTACCAAAACAGTTGATGAAAAAGTAGTTACTTTTTTGGGCCGGATTACCTATCAGAAGGGTCCGGAATATTTTATGGAAGCCGCTAATAAAGTATTGAAATGTTCAAACAATGTAAGATTTGTTATGGCTGGCAGCGGCGACTTGCTCAGGAAAATGATCAGGTATGCTGCACGATTGGGAATCACGGAAAAATTCCATTTTACTGATTTTCTAAAGGGACAGGATGTCGATAACATGTTCGCAATAAGTGATGTATACGTTATGCCATCTGTTTCCGAACCATTCGGAATCAGCCCGTTGGAAGCCATGAGGTCAAATGTTCCGGTCATCATTTCGAAACAGTCCGGTGTTTCAGAGATTTTAAAGAATGCCATTAAAATTGACTTTTGGGATGTGGATGCAATGGCTGATGCCATCTATGGTCTGATTACCTATGAGTCACTTTCATTAATGTTTCGTCAGTACGGCCGGGATGAAGTGAACAACCTTAGATGGGAGAATGCGGCTCTTCAGATTAAAAACCAATATATGAACCTGTTATATCCAAGCAACTCACCGTTATGAAAAATATTTGCCTCTACTTCCAGGTCCATCAGCCATTCCGGCTGAAACGTTACCGGTTTTTCGATGTAGGTAAGGATCACTATTATTATGATGATTACCTGAATAAACACATCCTCAAAAAGGTTGCCAACAGGTGTTATCTCCCTACTAACGAATTGTTATATAGCCTTCTGACTGAATTTAACGGACAATTCAAAGTATCTTTCAGTTTAACCGGCATTTTTCTCGATCAATTGGAATTGTATGCCCCGGAAGTCATAGAAAGTTTTAAAAAACTGGCTGGCACCGGACATGTCGAATTCCTGTCGGAAACATATTCCCATTCATTAGCTTCTCTTGGAAGCCCTGAGGAATTTGTCGCTCAGGTGAATCTGCATAAAAGGAAGATCGAATCATTATTTGGATTGACTCCGGTGGTGTTTCGGAATACGGAATTGATTTACTCTGATTCTATAGGAGAACAGGTTTCGAAAATGGGTTATAAAGCCATGCTGACCGAAGGTGCTAAACATGTTCTGGGATGGAAAAGTTCTAATTTTCTGTACCATAATGTTATTGATCCACGGCTAAAGGTGCTTTTACGAAATTATAAGCTGAGTGATGACATCGCCTGGCGCTTTTCAAACCATTCCTGGTCGGAATGGCCATTGAAATCAGAAACTTATCATCATTGGCTGAAAGGCACTCCTGCAAATGAAGATTTCGTGAATCTTTTTATGGATTATGAAACTTTTGGAGAACATCAACCCGTTGAATCAGGCATTCACCAGTTTTTAGAAAACCTGGTCCGACTCATCATAAAAGATCCGATAACCGGATTTGCCCTGCCCAGCGAAATCGCTGATTCACACCAGTCTGTTGGGCCGCTATCTGTTCCCTATCCCAGTTCATGGGCCGATGAAGAGAGAGACCTTTCAGCCTGGCTTGGAAATGAGATGCAAAAAGAGGCCTTTAAAAAGCTCAATTCGCTTCGAAATCTGGTTATGCAGGCTAATGATCCTGATCTTTCAAGAGATTGGAGGTACCTCCAGGCAAGCGATCACTTCTATTATATGTCAACTAAGTTTTTTACAGACCAATCGGTGCACAATTACTTTAATCCTTATAACAGTCCGTACGATGCCTTCATCAATTATATGAATATCCTCTCTGATTTCATCATCCGGTTGGAGAAAAAAGCGAAGAGGATCGTTTATAAAGGTATACCGATTGAAGAACTTTCCGGAGACTCCCTCAACGACGCAATTGCTGAGTATGAAGGGATTTTAAAGGTGCTGCGGCAGAAAAAAGGTGCGGTAAAGAAAGTTGCCGGGAGTAAGCCAATTGTCTTGTCAACCCCGACTGCTCCGAAAAGCAAAACCCTTAAAAAGGAAAAAAATTAGTTAATTCGCCCAATTTATTTTTTCATTTATCACTTATGACGGAGAACGGGAATCAGAACAGTCCGGAGGTACTTTTTGAAGTTAGCTGGGAGGTTTGCAACAAAGTTGGGGGGATTTATACGGTTCTAACTTCCAAATGTGAGGAGTTATTGAAACGTTTTGGTGAACATTACCTTTTTATCGGTCCTGATATATGGCGTGAAGATCACGATAATCCGGATTTTATTGAAGATAATACGCTGTTTCTTGGATGGAAGGAGCACGCATTCGCTGCCGGACTGAGATTCAGAACCGGCCGGTGGAACATCCCTGGAAAGCCCCAGGTGATCATGATTGATTTTACCCCATTGATTGCAAAAAAAGACGAAATTTTCAGTAAAGCCTGGGAGGATTACCGGCTCGACTCGATATCGGGTGGCTGGGATTATATTGAAGCCTCTCTTTTCGGTTATGCTGCAGGCATGCTGATCAAGAGCTTTGCTGCATATTACCGGTTTCATCAGGTAATTGCCCAATTCCATGAGTGGATGACCGCGATGGGGATACTGTATATTGAGAAACAATCTCCCTATATCGGTACAGTTTTCACTACCCATGCCACAACAGTCGGACGCTCAATAGCAGGTAATGGACTTCCACTTTATGAAAATCTTTCGGAGTATTCGGGAGATGAGACGGCCGCCCGCTTAAATGTAACGGCAAAACATTCTCTCGAGAAACTTGCCGCAATTAATTGTGATCAGTTTACCACTGTCAGCGAAATAACTGCAGAAGAATGTACCCAACTGATCGGGAGAAGGCCGGACATAATAACACCCAATGGATTTAATCCGGATCTGGTACCTGACACTGAAACGTTGAAGGATCAAAGACTGGTGGTCAGACAGGCCATCCGCAAAATTGCACAGGCCATTTTCGGGTATGAAATTTCCGAAGATTTTCTGGCCATTGGAACCAGTGGCCGATATGAATTCAGAAACAAAGGGATAGATGTTTTTATTAAATCCCTGGCCCGGCTAAATGAAGAAAAAGACCTGACAAAAGAGATTATTGCCCTGATACTCATCCCTGCCAATAACTATGGCCCGCGTCGCAGCGTTGGCCAGCGCCTCAATGGCGAGTTGATCGAAATCAGCGGGAGTATGCATTTGACACATAATCTGCATGATGTTGATTCAGACCCAATTATTCGGTTGCTCAACGAAACAGGCCTCGACAACGACCAGAAAAAGAAAGTAAAGGTCATCTTTATTCCGTGCTATCTCGATGGGCAGGATGGAATTGTTAATCTAACGTACTATCAGATTCTTGCCGGATTGGACTATACCGTATTCCCATCCTATTATGAACCCTGGGGATATACCCCTTTGGAAAGCATTGCTTTTGGTGTACCAACCCTTACAACCGATCAAGCCGGTTTTGGCTTATGGATGTCGGCATTTAAAACCGAAAAGCTAAATCTGCCGGTAGCGGTTGCTCCCCGAAAAGGAAAATCCGATGATTCCCTGATTGAATGGATACTGGAAGCAATATTGAGTTTTTCTCAACTATCAGAAAACCAAAGAAAAGAAAACTTCGATCTTTCGATTCTGCTGTCAAAAAAGGCTTTGTGGGAAAATCTGGTGAGTTTCTATTACCTTGCTTATTCTTATGCTTTATCTGAAGTCGTTTTTGAAGACCGGCCTGAGCCGGAATTTGCGGAAGAAACATATGCTCCGGTTACAGTGGATGTTCTGGAAGCCAATGAGCCGTTATGGAAACGGGTACTCGTTGAATCGTTGTTCCCCGAAAAACTCGGAGGGCTTGAAGAAATATCAAAAAACCTTTGGTGGACCTGGAATTATGAAGCCGAAAACCTGTTCCGGTCCATTGATCCTGTTATTTGGGAACTGGTAGAGCATAATCCGATTACCCTGATGCGGCAAATTCCGTTGAATCGTCTTATGGAACTTGAACAGGACGAGAATTTTAACCGCTCATACAAAGAGGTTTATGCAAAATTTCAGGACTACTTAAAACAAGTCAACCCAAGTCCTGGCCCGATGATCGCTTATTTCAGCATGGAGTTCGGTTTTCATGCCAGTTTGAAAATATATTCAGGTGGTCTGGGAATTCTTGCCGGCGACTACTTAAAAGAGGCCAGTGACAGAAATGTTCCCATCATCGGATTTGGGCTTCTTTACCGATACGGCTATTTCCGTCAGGTTTTAACTATCAATGGAGATCAGGTATCTGAAGATGTGATGGAGCAGTTTTCTGATCTTCCTGTTGAGCCGGTTTTTGATGAAGAGGGTCAATGGTTCCAGATCCCCATAGGTTTACCGGGGCGTTTAATTCACGTAAGATTGTGGAAAGCAATGGTAGGCAGAATAAACCTCTATTTATTGGATACCGATTTTGATGCGAATCAGCCTGCCGACCGCACCATAACCTATCATCTTTATGGCGGAGATGAGGAGAACCGCCTGAAACAAGAGATGGTCCTTGGTTTGGGTGGCATACGAATGCTTAACAAACTCGGGATTTCACCGAATGTTTACCATTGTAATGAGGGCCATGCTGCATTTATAGGAATTGAGCGCATTAGCAGACTGATGGATATCAAGAAATTCACTTTCGATGAATCTCTTGAAGTGGTCAGGGGATCAACTCTTTTTACTACGCATACTCCTGTACCGGCCGGCCATGATACATTCAACGAGAATATGATCCGAACTTATATGGGGAAATATTCGGAACGTTTTAGTATTTCATGGGAGGATTTTATAGGTTTGGGCAGGATTGAAAAGGGAAATTCCCTGGAACGATTCTCCATGTCGTATCTCGCAGCCCGGTTATCGCAGGAAATTAATGCCGTTAGTAACCTTCACGGAATCGTTACCCGCAAGATGTTTGAGAAGGTTTGGAAAGGTTACTTTGCTGATGAGCTACATGTCGGATTTGTAACCAACGGCGTCCATTACCAGACGTGGGCTGCTGAAGCCTGGCAAAAGTTATATCTTGAGGTATTTGGTGAAAAATTTCTGGATAACCAGTCTACCATCACCTTTTGGTCCAAAATACATACGGTTCCCGATGAACGGATATGGACCATCAGGCAAAACTTGCGAAAAATCCTGATTGACTACATTCGATACAGACTTGAAAAGGTATCGATTAAACGTCACGAGCCTCCCAAGCAAATAATAGAAATTCAGCAAAGGTTAAATGAAAAATCCCTGACGATTGGTTTTGCCCGAAGGTTTGCCACTTATAAGAGGGCACATTTAATATTCCAGGATCTTGATCGGCTCAATCAGATTGTCAATAATCCGGAATGCCCGGTTCAGTTTATTTTTGCCGGTAAAGCGCATCCGAGAGACAAGGCTGGCCAGGATCTGATCAAATACATTGTGGAGATCTCACGTCGGCCTGAATTCAGGGGCCGGATCGTATTTCTGGAAAACTATGACATGACAGTAGCCCGAAAACTGGTACAGGGCGTTGATATCTGGTTAAATACGCCAACCCGGCCACTCGAAGCATCCGGAACCAGTGGAATGAAAGCCACCATGAACGGGGTCATGAATTTTAGTGTTCTCGATGGCTGGTGGTGCGAAGGATACCGGCCGAATGCCGGTTGGGCTTTACCAGAAGAGCGTGTATACGATGATCAGAATTTCCAGGATGAACTCGATGCTGCTACTATCTATGACTTGCTGGAAGATGAAATCGTTCCGCTCTTTTATAAGGTCAATGAACATGGAGTTCCTGAAGATTGGATTAAACATATCAAAAATACAATTGCCCAGATTGCGCCCATGTTCACCACCCGCAGGATGATTGATGATTATTACGACCGGTTCTATAAGATACTCGGAAACCGATCGAGCGACATGAGGGCAAATAATTATCACTTAGCCAGGGAAATAACCCGTTGGAAAAAAAAGGTTGCCCGATGGTGGGATAAAATCGAAATCCCGGAGGTCAATTACTCAAAGGATCTGTCAAAGCCATTGCGGATGGGTGAAGAATATACAGCCGAAGTGGTGCTGAAATTGAACGGTTTATCCGCTGACGACATTGGTGTGGAGCTTGTGGTGGTTTCAGTTTTACCAGATGGTAAGCACGATTTCGTTTTTAGACAGGAGTTTGCCAAGGTAGAAAAGCTGAATGGCCATACCCGTTATCGGATAGGAACAATTCCTACGCAACCCGGTATTTTCAATTATGGCATCCGCGTATTTCCGAAAAGTGGGCTTGTACCACATCGGCAGGATTTCAGCTTAGTGAGGTGGATATAATGACCCCTCATGTAGGGACGCATAATTGCGTCCCTACGGACGCGTATGCCATTTTCCCGGGTTATCCCGAATATATTCCCTAATCTGGTATAATTCATTTTCGTTACGAATAATTCGGTCGAAATAACGTGGTTGCCAATGAAATTCAATGAAATGAGCTTTTGCGAATGAGGTAACTGCGCTCTTAAAACCACTGATAATTGATGCGAGGTTTTGAATTTGTGGTCCAAATTGATTGGGTTTCCAATCCGATCGTTCTTTCTTGCCAAAACAGAGAATACCGTGTAAATGATCGGGCATCAGGATAAATGAGTCTAATACGACAAACGGATAATGCTCGGGTATTGATTCCCAGCATTTCATAGCGTAATCGCCAATTTTCGTGCTAACAAAACCGGGATTTTCCAGGTGTCCAAAATAAGGAACCTTTTGATCAGTACAAATCGTCACAAAATATTTGCCATTTGAACCATAGTCCCAGGATGATAATCGGGTTGATTGCCGCCCGTTATTGTTATTGTTTAAATCATGCATGA
>QYQM01000170.1 GCA_007280905.1 Porphyromonadaceae bacterium
ATCCTTTCTCGCAGCGACCCAGGCACTCTCCACAATTGCACTTCGTAGAAAATTATTTCCACGGTGTGTGATTTCTCCTATCATTTCTTTCTCTCCACTTGAATGCATGGTCGGGACCAAACCAATGAAACTGCATAGCTTATCAAAACTATCAAACCTGTCTATAGTTTCAATTTCTGTCAATATGATCATGGCTGTCAATATGCCAATCCCTGGAATACTCTGTAATAATTTGATTCTATTTACATATGTTTCGCTATGGGACAATTCTTTGATACCCATAGTCGCATCCAAGATGATTAATCTTAGATGCTCGCTTTCATCAATAATAAGATTGAGTGATTTTCTGGCACTGTATTCAACCAGTTCAATACTCCTTAACCAATTCATAAATCGTTTGGACCAATGATTCGATGAATGTGTAAATGTTTCAGGTATCTCAATTCCATGAAAATACAAAAAGGATTTTATACGGTTTTTATTCCGCGTAAGATCTTTCATAATCGTTCCCCGTGTTCGCACCAGGCACCTGTCTTCAAGTGTCTTAAGTGAGGATACGTGAATTCCCTTCAGATCACCGTTTCGCAAAGACTTTGCAATTTTTTTGCTGTCTCTTTTATCAGTCTTGTTAACCTTTTCCTTGTCTGTTGTAGGAATATCTGCTGGATTAACAACAATGGAATCAATGCCTAATGCCTTAAGTTTGTTATGAATCCAATATCCGCAGAATCCAGCTTCATAAGCCGAATGGTAAATTCCATTAGGAAAATTCTTCACCAGATAATGATGCAACAGTTCTGGATTGGGATCCTGAGAAAAGGTTTTTAATGTCAGTTTTTCGGCCATAATTGAAACCTTCCAACTTTTTAGGTGTACATCTAAGCCAACATAAAAGTGTTGACCACTAAAATCAATTTTGTTACTTTGTGTGAGCATAAGTCAGAGTTTTATTGTTTATACCGTGATAGTCTAAATTTAATAAAACCGCAGACTTATGCTTCATTTTACAAACATAGGACCTTTCGGACTTGTTACGGGTATCAAGCACACCCAATGGATCCTTGCTGAAAGAATTAAGGCATCAGATTATCATCAGCCAGAGACAGATATCCTTGACTCGAAACGATCAGATGATCCAGGAGAGAGAGATCCAGCAAAGCGGATGCATCCTTTATCTTTTTGGTGATTTTAAGATCTGCATCGCTGGGAGATAGGTTTCCGGATGGGTGGTTATGGGCCAGGATGATCCCGGAAGCCAGTTTTTCAACTGCTGCATTCAAAATCAACCGGACATCGGTTACCGTTCCGGAGATTCCACCCTGGCTGATTTTTACGGTACTGATAACGGTGTTGGACCTTGAGCAGAGGATGATCCAGAATTCCTCATAAGAAAGATCAGCGAGGATTGGCCCAACAAGATTAAAAGCATCTGCGCTGCAACGGATCTTGGCAGGCATGACACTGGGAGTTGAACTTCTGCGCCGGCCAATTTCAAAGATTGCTGATACCCGGACTGCTTTATCAGCCGAAATGCCAACCACTGAGGACAATTCAGTAAAGGTCATTTTGGCGAGCGCATGAAGATCATTACCTGCCAGGTTCAGCAGCTGTTTTGCCTGATCGGGAGTTATTCCGACAGCCACAGAAAAGAGTTCCGAATTTGTCAAAGCAGATCCCCCGATCTGAACCATTTTGGCAGCAGCGGAATCGTTCACCTGCCAGGGAGTCAAAAGCATTTTGTCGTACTTCATTTGATTAAGATTTAAAAATGAAGCACCTCATCTTGAGCAAGAACCGGATCAGGTCAAGGGCGAATGTCAGTTTGTGTAGCCTCAAACTGACCGAGTGCGAAGCAATGGAGGGAAATCACATCAGGGTATAACAGGAGACAGCCCGGAATCACTTTACCGTTCCGGGGCTGCGAATACCTTTGTGCGACATTATTATAACATAGACGATTGTCGCGCTTTCCCCAAAAGCAACCTAACCGGAGGTTGGCAGCTTGATCAATTAAGGAAGCGATAACCTTATTTTGCCGGTTTCTTTTTCCCTTCGGTTTTCTTTGACGGCCTCCATTCAAAGAAAAAAGAACGCCCATGCGAAAAGGCGAATTCCACCGGAAAACGTGGACGAAAAATGGCGAATTTTGGATTTTGCGAATGTCAAACTTTGATTCTGTAATTCATTATAAAGAAGCAAGTTAGACATGAGAATGATAAAACGGTACCCCGTTTTTACACCAGTGAGCCGACCCCGCCCTATGGCGAAATGCGAATAAATCGAGAGAAAATGCAGGTAATATGACAGGCCGGTTCCGGGTTTCGGACTGTTTGTACTACTTATTAATGTTAAAATGCTTGATCTTTTCGTGCGTTTCGAGTCCTGATTTCGTGTCTGGCGACACGAATTATTTCGTGGAGTAAATAGTGAAATACATGGAATCCATTTCGCGTTTATGGAGTGGAATCTTAGTTCCTGGCATGGTCAGGAGTTGAGCATCCACTCGGCCTCTTCGTCGGTGATCTCTTCGTACAGATTGGCAACGAACTCTTCTTTGATCCGATTGGGGATTTTATCCAAATCATCCACATTGATGATTGGTCCAAAGGTCTTATGGTTGACCTGGATTAAGAAAGTATGCTTTTCAATCAGTTTGGGATCGGTTTCCTGTATTGGCTTTTTACCGATCGCCTTTAACAGGATGCTGTGACCTGCTGACCATGCTTTCAAATCTCCGGCAGCTTTTGCTGCCTGTATCTGGTCAACGCAATCCGCGAGCAGCCAATTGTGCCAGAATGGATAGTCAGACGTATGATATGAATTATTAAGCGTCAAAGCGATATCCAGATCGCTTGCCGCTGTATTGCGTGAGATATCCGGGTATTTGGCCCGGTGTAAGGCCAGTGCTGTCTTTCTCTGCGGATGCCTGTCGAAAACCCGGGCTAATGAAAATACCCGGTCAATCATATACTTATGCTCTTCATTGAGCTCAACGCTTTCGGAATGTGCCAGGTAATTTTTGATCACCTGCCAGGGGATATTTTCGAATGACTTGTTCTCTTTACTCATTGTTGTGGGATTAGTGCTGTTTCACTGGGTCAAAGTCCTTAGAAATCAGGAAGTTTAGATTGAAATGGTTGCCTTTAACATGTCATTAAAATCCTTATAGTTTGGATTTTACTGGTTTAAAGCCGTTTGCAACCAGGTATTGGGTTATGGATATATTTTTAATAGGAATAATCATGGGAGGTGGAATTGTCTAACAATCTAACAAGTGATCAAAATCAACAGATATTCAGGGAGTTGGGATGTTGAAAAAGAGTTAGGTAACGTAGAAAACTAACAGGGGATATTCTAACAACCAAACAAAAAACTAACATAAATCTAACTTTAGTAATATATTGAATATTAAGTAATAACATAAGACATCTATTGCTTTGTTAGATTGTTAAGAAATACGGAACGCGGGAATTTAAAGGGCAACCCTGTCTTGGATTCGCTCCTTGTATGCCATTGTCGCTCGTTGTCCATGATTCTGAAGTACCGCAAATAACGAACCTGCTGGGTTGACTGTTCCAATCCCCAGCGTTTCAGGATATCGCGTATCTCCGTCTTCAGGACTTGTAACTTAGGGGATTCCTTGAATAATTCGTCAAGAAGATCCTTGGGAGTAAATTGAAGCTCGTCCTGACCGGATTCCATAAAGGATTCAAAGATGTATTCGCGGAGTTCTTTCTCGATGATGGATTCGGTTCCCTGCATGACCCTAAGAAGAGCCGGTGTAAAAATCTGTTCACGGGTAAACCACATACGCGTCGCATTAGGAACCGTAATTGTCCGCGTTTTCAGATATTCCAGAAACGCAGGAACCTCCTTGATCAGGTCTTCCAGCAGATTTACATTTTCATGCTTGATGGTTGGGACATTCCTGACCCAATAGCGGATTTCATCCCGGGGAATCTGTATAAAACTGTCTTCGTTATTGGAGCAGAGTATAAATTTCCCGAAAAATTCCTGCTCAACTTTATCCTTCCCTTTTGCTTCTGTTTTGATGGTGCGTGTGGTCGCATAATTTTTAATGCGTTCTGAGTCTTCCAATTTATCCAACAGGACCTCATCCACACCGATAATTAGCTTAGAGGTCCAACCGGAGTTAAACTGATTCCGGAAGTCCTGATTGGTATTAATGGTCATATTGTTGCCATAAATGGCCTTTTGCCAGTTCAGGAATGTGGTCTTTCCGGTACATCTCTGCCGGCTGACGAGGCAAAGGATCGGTAATACCTGGGTGGGATAACGGTAAATTAGTGTCAGGAAATCCAAGCCAATTTCCCATTGCTCGCCGAAAATATGCTCCACAAAGGATCGCGTGATTGCCCAGGATCCGGGTGAAGGATCATAATTAAGTGGCTCATACAGATTATAGGATCCGTAAAAGTGACGGCTGAGCAGGTGTCCTTCGGGATTGTTGATCCGGACCGTTCGCTGGTAATTCAGATGGTCAGGAATCACACAGAAGCTGTCATATTTGGGGATTTTGCTTTTCTCTTCCGGTGCAAGGTCATCGTTGATTGCTGATTTCGACCAGGGGCGAATGACCGGAAAATAATCTCCGGAAATAAGGGGTTGGGGACTTATTTTGTAATACATAGTACCCACACGGATATATACATCCGCGTTACTGTCTATTGCATTCATTTCATTTTCTCCCTGATCTCGGAAAACGGACGGATTCGTCCGGACTCAATCCAGTTTCTCAAATCTGATTTCTTAAAGTAATTCCTCCGACCTTTTTTATGGTAGGCGATTTCGTTTTTTGAGGTCATCGAATAGAGAGCGCTTTTCGAAAGGCCGAGGAACCTGGCCGCCTGATCCTGGGTCAAATACTCCGGTAATAAATGGTTTTCATTTCCCAAAACTGTTCCTTCCAGATTTTTCTGGATACATTCTTTAATAATCGGATCAAGCATTGATCTGAATAAGTCCTGTAGATCGTTCATGGTTATCGGGTTTGATTGTTAAATACAGTTTCCATAGAGTCTCTTATTATCTCTGATAGTTGAAAATCATACTGTTTACAATAATCAGCAAGACTTTTGAATTGAGTTGGAGTAAGCCTGACCGACACGATCCGGCTTTTGGTTTCCGAGGGATAGTTTTTTGTTTTTTTCATTTCTGACCGTTTTTGTTTTACATGACCCAAAGGTTCGGAATAGGTCAGATTTTAAAAAGGACACATTATAAGATTGGATAGATTGCCAATAATTAGTATAATTAATAATCGGAGTTAATTGTCTAATTTTGTTTGCTATGAGAACATCAACATTTACCGAAGAAGCGATTTTCGAGATCCTGAAAAAGCAGCTAAATGGAGAGGCAGTAGCGGAAATTTGCCTGCATCATGACATCAGCCAGTCCACCTTCTTTGAATGGAAGAATCAATATCAGGGCATGAATCCAGATCAAATTCGCAGGTTCAGGATACTGGAGTCGGAGAAAGCACAATGGGTCCGGAGGTGCCGGAAGGCAGAACTGCAGGTTTCAGCGCTAAAGAATCTACTCGAAAAAAAGTTCTGAAGCCTGCCGACAAGCGGAATACGGTCAAATACCTTGTTTCCGAATTAAAGTTCAGTGTCCGGCAGGCAGAACAATTGGTGGACTTATCACCTGGCGTCTATGTCTATCAACCTCGAAAGAAGAAGGAGGACCTGATCAGCAAGCAGCTCTTGCGAATTGCCGGATTGCACCCAGAATTTGGTTTTGAGCAGATGCGTAAAATTCTTATTAACGAAGGATTTGTGACATCCCAGAAACAAATTTATCGGGTGTATAAAATGCTTGACCTGAAAACGCGGAGACAGGATTTCCTGCTGCAGCAGAGGCTGGCAGCGAATCCCCGATGGAAACCACGGCGGCGGGGTCTGTCATGGGTCATACAAGACGCTGTCGCGTTCCCCAAGGAAAATAAGGGTATTCGAATTCCGGTTTTGCTCATTTACCGGGGTGCTGGAGGTGAAAAGCTTGCTGAAATTCCGAAAACCAGAAGCGCAGAAACCTTAATCCAGTCTCTGGAATCCCTGTTTGGTGACAATGGAAAGCCTTACCGGATCAGGGTTTGGTGGGAACCAAGTCGCATTGTTTTTCTGGCATTAGAAGCCTGGTGCCGGGCAAATGATATAAAATTTTCTAAAGGTTTTCTTGAATCTTTCTGATCACCTCGCTGATGATCATATCCGGGGAATCGGCAGCATGGATATTTATCTGATGAGCAATACTGGATTGCCATGCTTTACGAACCGTTTTCAGAGACGTCTCATTGATTAGTTGCTGAGGACCTGTGTATTGAAATCCTTTATGGTTCATTTTTTCGATAAATATTGGCTTGATTATTTGCCAGTCGTTGCTAGTAAACTCATGAGTCAGATGAAAAAGGTCGTAAAAATCGCGCGGAGCCGTGTATGAGCGTTGTACTAATGATCGCAATTTCTCCGCAATTATTTCGTCGATCACATAGCACGGGATTGTCTTTGAGGAAATAAGCGCATCCGAATAAGGATGGTGCACTTGTTGATAGGCAGGAGGCAGAACGGATAATTCATCGGTTGAAATTTCCAGTTTTATCTTTGTAAGCCATCTGTCTGGAGGCAATGGTTGCTGGTTTCTCAGATGATTTGCACCCCAGTATTTTATCTTAACCTGGTAGCCTTTTTTCTCGTTTTGATGTATGAGAACTATTATGTCTTCAGGGATGAATGTAATCCCGGTGTGTAGTTCGATTGATTTGCATACCGCTGTGAGGTCATCTGGCTCTAATTTGAATGCACCAACTGAAGTAAAATCCAAATCCTCTGAAAATCGGTAATCGGGGAAATAGCATTTACGTAAACAAGTCCCGCCTTTGAAGATCAGCTTATCTCCGAATTGTTGATGCAAGGCAACCAGGAAATGTCCTAAAACATAGTCTTTATCAACCGTATCCGGATGCACACCCCAGGCGATTGATCTTTCGCGTATTTCTTTTTGTATAATCAATTTAATATGAGGTTTCTATGATTTGCATGATAGCTACTTCCGTCATATTCATACGCAGCATCCAGTCTGAATTAAAAATACCGGAGTCTTCTCCACCTGGTTCAAAAAGCGCGTATTTCTTACCAAGGTTCTGTTTTGCAAAATCAATAAATGGATCCATTTCTTTCTTTTTCAGCAATTCGGCCAGATAGCCCATTCGCTTGATCAAAGAAGCGTTGTCATAGAGTTTTGCCGTTTCTATCAGGTTTTGAACATCCAAATTTGCCTGAGAGAAAGCTTTCAACAAATCAGGCCAATCTCCTGCATAGCGCGGTTGATCAAAACAATCCAGGATCGTGACCTCAAGATTTGTAATGCCGAAACTCCTGTCCCCATAGCCATTCGTGACAATCCCAGATAACTTATAAGGCCTTACGGTAACAAAATGGATTGGAGTACCAAACAACTGAATATTCCGCTTTCTGGCGGTAGTTTTCACAAATACCTTATTGGGGAACCGATCCGTATACCCATACAAGTGTAAGGCAGACCAATAAGCTACGACACCATCTTTCGAAATAAAGGTGCCCAGTACATAAGGGTCATGAAATTGCGGACGCGCGTATTTTCCTCGCTCAATACGTTTAAGTAAGCCTTTGTGATTGAGGTTTTCAACTAATTCATTCAAATTTGCATGAAATACACCGAGTCGATTTCCAATATCGTCTAAACTGAAATACAAGATCTCATGTTCATCAAGGAGTTGAAGGAATTCAATCTGGCTCTCGTTGAGATTTGATGATATGTACGTGCTTTTTGCCATTGCTAAACGAGTAACGTTAAACCCTAATTAATGGGGTCTTCAGATACATGAATAGCAAATGTATGGTATTTATTCCATTTTGCCATAATCTATTCAATATTCAAATGTTCACTGGCTACACTCAGAACATCATTACCGAAAGCTTTCCGGTAGATCTCGGTGGTCTGCTCGTTGGCATGACCCATCATTTCTTTAATGACCGAAGCCGGAACTTCCTTGCTTTTCAGGGTTGAGGCAAATGTATGTCGTGCCACATAAGTCGTCAGTGGTGTCGAAATTCCAAGGTGAATACCCATCTTATCCAACGAATCATTTACTTTCTTCAATGCGGTTTGAACCCTGGTTTTCTGTCTGGTCGGGGTGTTATGGTAATCATTGAAAATCGGAAAGACATATTTTCCGGAGCTGTAGCTTTTGAAATGAGCAAGGATGGCTGCCAGCTGAGGCTTGATAGGAATCTTGAAGTTTTTTGTATGGCGGGTTTTTGCTCGTGTATATTCAAGAAAATCGCCTTTGATGTTCTTATCCCAGGTCAGATAGGCCATATCGACAAAGTTGATCCCCCAGGCATAGTAACTGAAAAGAAAATAGAGTTTGGCATCCTGTTCATGTGAAAGTTCGGCCGGCTGATAGTCCTGGATTTTTTTCAGATCAGCCATGGAGATCGCACGTTTTGCAGTTGCCGTCTTCAGTTTACCTATCTGATATCCGCTGCGGGTATAATTATTGTAAAATGGATAAAGTTCCCGCTTAGCGGCACCTTGTTGAATCGCAATATTGTATAGCGACCGGAAAGTTCTGATATAAAGATCAATAGTATTGTTGGCGCATCCGGATTGCCGTAGGTATGATTCATAGCGGACCAGAAACTGAACATCAGCCTCATGAAAGTAAATGGATTTATCCTCAAGGAATCTGTTAATTGCACTTTGTGCCTGCTTGTAGGCAATTGAGTTTCCGATCCTTCCCAATTTTACCAACTCTTCAACTTTTTTATCGAAGAATTCCGAAACCGTGAGCCTTTCCTTTTTATTGAGCAGCTCCTCTCTAAAGACTTCAATATTGAACGGGTTCCCAGCGGATTCCATATCGAAGAGAATCTTTTCCGCTTTGGAAAGTAGCAGGTCCATCGTGTGATTGAGGTCCTTATAATTTTTAGGATTGTACGAACGCTTAAGCTGCCCCTTGGCATCATCCCAGGATATTGGCGGGCAGGTTATCTCCATATTAATATAATGTCGTTTCCGTTGATGGGTTACCCGGAGGACAACGCTTTTTGTCCCATCTTTCCGGAACGGAAGAGTCGGGTGAAGCATGAGGGTTAAACTTGCCATTTGGTTGTTTTAACTGAAATTTCGATACACATTTCGATACACACATTAACACATTTCGATACACAAGTATAACAAATTTCAGTAAATAACCACAAACTAAATTTTGTAACTAACTGTTATACAATGATAAAAATTTTTAACAGCAAACTGTAGCAAATAGATTCTTCTGCCCTTACAAGCAGAGGGTCACTGGTTCGAATCCAGTAGCGCCCACGGTGAAAATCAACCACTTACACAGGTCAAACTTAGTAGGTGGTTTTTCATTTGCACACAATTTGCACACAGGGTCCCCGAAACTTCTCTTTAAGGGCATACATTTCTGCCTGATTCCTCCTCAACAAAGTCAAAGGTTCTGCCTTATAGCAAAACCATTCTGTCCAAGTTAAACGTGGATTCTATCTAATCTCCAAGATTATAGTGGGGCAATTGATGACTTTACTGCGGTTATTGAGATCGACCCCAACCATGCTTGGGCATATTACCACAGAGGTATTACAAAGATTGAATCAAGTCAGATAGATTGCGGATGTTTGGATTTAAGCAAATCCGGGAAATTAGGGTTAGGAGAGGCTTGCGAGGCAATAAAGAAACACTGTTGTGAACGGTAATTAACAATGCAAGTTTTTGGGCAATAAGAATGTGAGGCGTTCGAGCACCTGTTCATCGGAGAGAGGTAATAAGGTCATATTTTTTATTTTGCTACAAGCATGGTAATAAAATCAAAAGAATGATCTTAGATATACCTAAAATGTTGTTTTAAGTGAAACGTTCTAAAAATTATATCTAATTTTAGGTTCTCTGCTTGAAAACTCCCCACAATAAGCCTGATCCTACCAATCAGGATTATTCACAAAACCGAGCTTTTGTGTATACCTCCCTTTAACAAGAGAATCCTGTGAGCGCGACGAAAGGATCAGATCAGGAAAGGGTATCGAATATTTAGAACCGATAACGCCGATTGCTCCTTTGACATTCCCGTTGGGATTGATCTGGTCGTCAATTTCCAGTTGAAACCAATTGAGATATCTTGCCAGAGTTGTATCTGACGCTGTGATCAGAAGCTCCAGTGCTAGCGGCTTCCGATAATCGACAGCCACATTTTGCGGAATGCTTGTGCCCAGGTGAGCGAAAAAGGAATCAGAGTAGAACCTGTAGCTATAACGATCATTGTCAAACTCAAGTTCTGATAGATTGAGCTGCCTGATAAAACTCACAGAACAGCTTTTTGATTCCCCGGTTTTCATCCATTCTTCATATTTTAAATTGAGTGTTATCTCATAAAGACCAGCCGCCGGGTCTGAGAACCAGGAGAACAGGATCGGGTCTTCATAAAAATAAAACCGTTTAAAACCTGCCTTTGGGGTGATAACTTTAAACGCATTGATGAACGTAAATCCGGCTGTGAGTGTATCCTCTTCTGATGGAAGGATTACTGTCAAAAGGTAATTCCCCTGATGCAACTTTTGATTTAATACATAAACTTCGTTTGGATACTCAGGGAAAGAACCTGCAGATCGCGGGATGCCCGTTTCCCGATAAAACGGAATCCGGCTGGTGCCCGGTCCTTCAGTAAGGAAAACCTGGGCATCTGAATAAAAAACCTGATCACGATCCATTGCCAAAGTATAAGGATCCGTTTCACCGGCAAAGGTTTTAGTGAGCTTAATGTAATGAACTGACTGATTGAGATCGAAAACACCGTATACCACCGGAATCGGTGATCCGGGTTTAATTACAGAAATGTCCTCAGAACATCCGGTTAACCAAATGATTGAGGCAATGAGCAGCCAGAATAAATGGTGATATCGGGTAAAAGCCTTCATTTTCTTCTTTTTGCACCGCGAAGATAGCCGGGTTTTCTATTTTTGTGACGTTAAATTTTTGATATGATTAAAAAACCTCTGATTCTGGTTTGTAATGATGATGGTTATCGTGCACGGGGAATCCAGGAACTTTCACAGCTGGCAGTTGAGTTTGGAGAAGTCGTTGTTGTGGCACCCGTTTTCGGGCAGTCCGGAATGTCGCATGCGGTAACACTCAATCATCCGATCAGGCTAAAGTCGTCGTCCATGAACAATGGTTTCTCGGCATTTGCCTGTTCCGGAACCCCGGCCGATTGCATTAAAATTGCACTCAATCAGATATTGGATCGTAAACCCGATCTGGTTTTATCGGGTATCAATCATGGCTCGAATGCATCTGTCAGCCTTTTCTACTCCGGAACCGTGGCAGCGACAATTGAAGCTTGCATGAATGGAATCCCCTCGGTAGCCTTTTCGGTTGATGATCATTCACCGGATGCAGATTTTCGCCTGGCAATACAATATGCCCGCCCGATTATTCAGAAGGTTTTAGTAGCCGGTCTTCCATTGGGAACTTGCCTGAATGTTAATTTTCCCCGGATCTCACCGGAACAATGTAAAGGGATTAAGGTCTGCCGCCAAACCATTGGTGTCTGGAAAGAAGAATTCGATAAAAGGACTGATCCTCAGGGTCATGATTATTTTTGGCTGACCGGGGAATTCAGTAATGATGAACCGCTTGCTGAAGATACCGATGAATGGGCCCTCAAACACAATTATGGTGCAATAGTTCCCGTTAGTGTGGATGTTACTGATTATCCCGCTATGGAAGCATTGAAATTATGGGTTTTCTGATAATTTGCCTATGACAAGGGATAAATTGAATACGCTTTGGATCGGATTCGCTGCAGGGGTGATCATTCCTGCAATCGCTTTAACTTGTTACTATTTTGCACGTTACAGCGACCTTAGCCTGGTTGATTTTTTTAAAGTATATAAAAACCTCGGGATTCTAACCCATATTATTTCACTATCGGTTTTACCGGATTTACTGGTCTTTTTCCTTTTTATCAGACAGAACATGCTTAAATCAGCCCGGGGTGTGCTCTTGGCCACTTTCCTTTTTACCTTTATAGTATTATGTATACGATTCTTCTAGAAGAACTTAAGGAAAAAAGATGAAATATTTTCTGATTGCCGGTGAGCCATCAGGCGATCAGCATGGATCCATGCTTATGCAATCGATATTGGCTATCGATCCGGATGCTGAATTTCGGTTTCTGGGCGGGGATCTGATGGAAAGGGTAGGGGGAAAGGCTGTAATCCATATCCGGGATTTAGCCTTTATGGGGTTTACCCAACTAATAATCAAGATGTTAAAAATTCGTGAAAATTTCCATATTTGTAAACAGGAGATTCTGGCGTTTGAACCTCATGTTGTGATACCCATTGATTATGGTGGATTTAACCTCCGTCTGATCCGCTGGCTTAAAGCCAGGAAATTTAGATCAGTATATTATATTACTCCAAAAGTTTGGGCCTGGATGCCGTCGAGAGCTTACAAGCTGGCCCGTTATTCCGACAGGTCGCTGTGTGTTCTGCCCTTTGAAACCGAATTCCTTGAAAAATACGGTGTTCCATGTGATTATGTTGGAAATCCGGTGAAGGAATATGTTTTGCCGGTCCGGAATGCTGATCCGGTAATGATCCGGTCTGCTTTAGGTTTGAATGGAAAGCCGGTCATTGCATTACTTCCCGGAAGCCGCCGGCAGGAAATTGCCCTGATACTGCCTACTATGGTGCAGATAATAGATCAATTTAAAGAATTTCAGTTCGTTATAGCCGGGCATGGAAACTTTTCAGAATCCTTTTACCGTGAAATATCAAGCCAGGCCGATGTTAGAATTATCCACGGCAAAACTCTCGAATTATTGAAGATAGCCACTGCAGCTTTGGTTACCTCAGGAACTGCCACTCTGGAAACAGCCCTTCTTGGAACCCCTCAGGTTGTTTGTTACAAAACTGCCCCGGTTTCGTATCTGATTGCCCGTATGCTGATTAAAATAAAATACATTTCCCTGGTAAATCTGATCCTCGACAGATCCTGCATTGATGAACTCATTCAAAACAGATATACAATTGGCAACCTTAAAAACAGTCTCGAAAGGATTCTCAAGGATACCGGATTCAGGCAGCAAATAGCTGATGGGTATAGGGAACTGAACGAGAAACTTGGTGATACAGAAGCTTCAGCAACAACTGCCGCAATCGTTTGCCGTATGGCCATGGAACCCTGATGGGTTTCTTTTTTTTTCTACATTTGTAACTCTCTAAAAAGGCATTTTTATGTTAACCTTGCTGAAACGTGAGATAAATGGATTTTTCAGTTCACTAACCGGTTATATCGTTATCATCGTTTTTCTGATACTCAACGGGCTTTTCCTGTGGGTCTTCCCGGGAGAATTCAATGTTCTGGAATCGGGATACTCCACCCTCGATCCGATGTTTATTCTGGCTCCATGGGTCTTCCTGTTTCTGGTTCCGGCTGTTACCATGAGGCTTTTTTCGGATGAAAAGAGGACCGGTACGCTGGAGCTTCTGCTGAGCCGGCCTTTAAGCGATCTTAAAATCATCCTGTCAAAATACCTTGCTGGCGTGATACTCGTACTTTTGGCAATTCTTCCCACCCTGGTCTATTTTTTCTCAGTACTGTGGCTGGGCAGCCCTCGTGGTAACCTGGATACCGGCGGATTCTGGGGGTCGTTTATCGGACTTTTCTTCCTGGCAGGAGTTTATGTTGCCATCGGGCTTTTCACATCTTCCATAACTGAAAATCAGATTATTTCCTTTATCCTGGGAGTAACAGGATGTTTTATACTGTTTCTCGGGTTTGATTATATTTCCAAATTAGGCCTTTCCGGAGGCATAGAGAATTTTATCGCCAGCCTGGGGATCTCGTATCATTATAACTCACTGTCACGGGGAGTAATCGATACACGTGATGTCCTTTATTTTGCTTCCGTAATCTCGGTATTTATTCTTTTTACCAAAATTGTTCTTGAAAGCCGTAAATGGTAGGAGGTTAAAGATGGACAAGAAAAAGGTAAAAAGGCAAAATATCTTTGAGTTGATTCTTCTGTTGATCGTTGTGGTATTGGTTAACCTGGCAGGCTATTACGTTTACCATCGTTTTGACCTCACCCAGGAAAAACGCTTTACCGTTTCAAAGGGTACTAAAACCTATCTGAAAGAACTAAAGGATGTTGTCTACATAAAGGTTTATCTCGGAGACAACAACCTGCCGGCCGGATTTCGCAGATTGCAGAAAGCAACCCGCGAACTGCTGGATGAGTTCAAGGTAAATGGTAAAAAGAATATTGAATTCGAGTTTGTTAATCCATCGGAAAGTCCTGATCAAAAGACACGCCGGGAGGTTTACGATGCTTTGGCCAAAGATGGTCTCCAGTATTTTAATGTGCAATCTCAGAAAAGCGATGGAAGTAATACCCAGCAGGTGGTTTTTCCCGGAGTCATTATGACTTACCGTCAGCACGGCCAGGAGTATGAACGGGTAGTCAATTTTTTCCAGGGAAGCCTCACCAACAGTTTTAATGATGCCAGTATCAATAAATCCATCGAAACACTTGAGTATGAATTTATTACTGGTATACGTACCGTCTCAAGGGAAAACACACCAACGGTTGGGTTTATTGAAGGCCATGGTGAACTCGACCAATATCAGGTGGCCCGGTTTGCCCGTGCCATTGGCGATTTCTATATTGTCAAACGTATTGAAATCGGCGAAAAAATCAGCGCGCTGGATGGCTGCCAGGCTATAGTTATTGCCGATCCTGTAACCAGGTATTCCGAAAAGGATAAGTTTATTATCGACCAGTTTATTATGCGGGGTGGCAAAGTTTTATGGTTGGTGGATGCTGTAAAGGTTGACATGAGCCCACTTGCATCTGAAAGAGAAACCATGGGCGAAATCAACAGCGCGGTTAATTTGGGTGACATAATCTACTCTTATGGCGCCCGTATTAATTCCAGCCTGATTCAGGATTACCAGTGCGCGCTGATGCCTGTAAATGTAGCTCCGGAAGGTTCCGAACAGCCGAAAATGCAATTGGCATACTTCCCGTTTTTTCCTTTGATCATGGGTCGTCAGGATAATCCGATATCGAGGAATATTAATCCCGTTAAATTCGATTTTGTCAGCCCTATTGATACCGTTGGAGAGGATCCGAAAGTTCGTAAATCTGTGATCCTTACCTCCTCCAATCAGAGCAGGATTATCCGCTCGCCGATCCGTGTTTCTATGGACATTTTTTCAGAGAAGCCGGATCCCTCAAAATTTTCTTTACAACACTTGCCGGTTGCCGTCATGATGGAGGGAGAGTTTACCAGCCATTATAAGAACCGGCTGATGAAGGATTTTATCAACAACAATGTTTTCAAAGTGTATGATAAAAGTGTCGTTCCAACAAAGATGATCGTTGTTGCCGACGGTGATTGTGCACGCAATGTTGTTCAGATAAAAGAAGGCAAATACCTGACTCAACCACTTGGTTTTGACCAATATACTAAAACTACATTTGGTAATCGCGAGTTTCTGCTCAATTGCGTGAATTACCTTCTCGATGATTCCGGCGTCATGTTGCTTCGCAACCGGGAGGTGAAAGTCAGATTACTCGACAGGATAAAAATAACCACCGAACGTGGTTTCTGGCGGTTGTTTAATGTTGGCCTTCCGGTCCTGATCATTGTTGTATTGGGGCTGGCCTGCATGATTGTACGAAAACGTAAGTATTCGAAATGAAATGAAGAAGAATAGAATTTTAATCGGTCTTATAATAGTGCTCGGGATTGTCACCATAATCCTGGTATCCAGGAACAATAACAGCAGCATTAAGCGGGAGCTCCGGGATTTTGCAGTAGAAGATACAGCCTCAGTCGACCGGATTTTCATGGTAAGGAAAGACAACCAGCAGGTTACCCTTACCCGCATGAATGATCATTGGATGGTTAATGATAAGTATGTGGTCAGAACCGATGCTATCGATAACCTGCTGAAAACGCTGAACCGCATACGTGTTAAATCACCAGTGTCAACATCAATGCTCGACAATGCAGTACGGATGCTTGCCACCAGGAATACCAAGGTCGAAGTTTACCATAAGAGAAAACTGCTAAAAACTATTTATGTTGGCGGACCTACTCAGGATCAGATGGGTACCTTTATGATGCTCGAAGGTTCATCGGTACCCTTTGTGATTCATATACCAGGATTTGCCGGATATTTAAGCACCCGCTTTTTTGTTGATGAGATAGGTTGGAAATCAACCGAGCTTTTTAAATATAACTTTAACGATATCAAGGCTATATCAGTAATTAATGAGGATAATCCTAAAGCATCCTTCCATCTTGCGAGTTCAGGTAACAATCAATATTCTCTCACCTTACCTGATGGGGCAAGTATTCCTGGTACCCTGGATACCGTTGGAGTCCGTTTTTATATCAGCCAATTTGAAAAAGTGAATTTCGAATTTTTTGCTGACAGCACCCCTCAGCGCATCAAAGACTCCCTTTTGGGAACAAAACCTTACCGGATTTTAACCCTTGAAGATAATTCCGGCAAAGCCCGGAAGCTGATAGCCTGGAAACGTACCGCAAACGGGAAGGTTGACAATGAAGGAAATCCCATGATTTGGGATGATGAACGTCTGTGGGCCTTGATTGACGATAAATCCTGGGTGGTAATTCAGTTTTATGTCTTTAATTCGCTGTTCGCCAATTCAAATAATTTCGTGATACCGGCAAAGTGAGAATAAGTTGTTTATAATTTAGTTCTAACATCGCTTCATATCAAGTGGTTTTTACTAATTTTAGAGGGCAAAACGACCAAATTGATTGTTAAACAGGAAAGAATTATGAAGTTTATTATTTCCAGCACCGATCTGTTATCACATCTTCAAGCTATTAGTCGTGTGATCAGTACAAAAAATACCCTGCCAATTCTGGATAATTTTTTGTTTCAGTTGAATAATAGTGTTTTAGTGGTCACTGCTTCTGACCTCGAAACCACTATGATTACCAGTCTGACCATTGAAAATGCCGATGGTGATGGCTTAATAGCAATTCCTGCAAGGATATTGGTTGATACCTTAAAGGAATTTCCAGAGCAGCCTCTAACCTTCGACATAAATCTGGATTCTCTAGGTATAGATATCGTTTCCGAGAACGGGAAATTTAGTATTGTTGGAAAACCGGGCATCGATTTTCCGATACTTCAGGGCCTGAAAGAGGATCGGATTACCGAGGTATCATTCCCGGCCGATTCATTGTATAAGGGAATCAACCGTACCCTCTTTGCTACCGCCGATGATGAACTAAGACCGGTAATGAACGGTATTTTGATAGAACTCCGCCAGGATCATGTGACATTCGTTTCTTCGGATGCCCACAAACTGGTGAGATATAGAAGGATAGATATCAGAAGTGAAAAAGATTCTTCATTTATCCTGCCTAAGAAGCCGGCAAATCTGCTGAAAAACATCCTTCTCAGAGAGGAAAATGAAGTTAACCTGGCTTTTGACGAAAAGAATGCCATTTTCACCCTCTCAGAATACAAATTGATTTGCCGTCTGGTTGAAGGTAATTACCCGGCCTATGAATCTGTTATCCCCAAAAATAATCCGAACAAGGTTTATATTAACAGGGTCCTGTTTCTGAATACACTCAGAAGGGTCTCTGTATACTCGAACCAGGCCAGTAACCTGGTAAAGCTTCAACTCAATTCAAATCAATTGATTGTCTCTGCACAGGACATTGATTATTCGATCTCGGCTGTAGAGAAACTGAATTGCCAGTATGGCGGCGACCACATGGAGATCGGTTTCAAATCTTTGTTTTTGATCGATATCCTGAGCAATATTGTTGGTGAAGAAGTTGTTGCTGAATTAGCCGATCCAACGCGTGCCGGTATCCTGTTGCCCAAAGAGGAGGAATCAGAAGATGAAAACCTGCTGATGCTATTAATGCCAATGATGATTAATACCTGAATATAACCCCGCTGCGGCGGGGTTCTTTTATCTGATATGACAAAAAAAACTGCACAAGACAAAAACCAGATCGGCTTTCCGTTCATTAATATCAAACTTACCCGTCCAATCGTATTTCTTGATATCGAATCCACAGGGCTCAATATCGGAACCGACAGGATCGTGGAATTAGCTTTGCTTAAGGTGAGCGATAGCGGTGAAAAAATAATCAAAACATATAGAGTCAATCCCGAAATTCCGATACCGGCCGAAGTCACCAAAATTCATGGAATCTCCGACAGCGATGTTGCTGATGCTCCTACTTTTAAGATTATAGCCGGCGAAGTGGCTTCCATTATCCGGGGTTGTGATCTCGGCGGGTATAATTCGGATAAGTTTGATATTCCGATGCTGGCAGAGGAATTTGCCCGGGTTGGATATGATATCGATCTGAAAGAGAATAAGTTTGTGGATGTTCAGGCCATATTCTTCCTGAAGGAGCCGCGAAACCTTGCTGCTGCTTATAAATTCTATTGCAACAAGGACTTAATGAATGCCCATTCCGCTCTTGCAGATGTTGAAGCAACATGGGAAATACTTCAGTCTCAACTTGAAAGATACACCGATCTTGGACGAACCGTTGATGCTCTTTCAGCCATCGGCCAAGGCAATAAATTTGCTGATTTTGCAGGCCGGATTGTTTATAATGAGGTCGGCGAGGAGGTTCTCAATTTCGGAAAGTATAAGGGACAGAAGGTACTGGATGTTTTTGCCCGCGAAAAGTCCTATTATAACTGGATGATGGATGGCGACTTTCCGGCCTATACTAAAAAGATCATCACCAGGCTATATCTTAAACTTAGAGAATCCAGATAATGAAAATCATTGGTATTGGACGGAATTACGGCGAACATGCAAGGGAACTCAATAATCCGGTTCCGGTTGAGCCGATTGTTTTTATGAAGCCCGATACAGCTTTAGTAAAAGGTAACAAGCCATTTTTTTATCCGGATTTTTCTACAGATGTTCATCACGAATTGGAAATCGTGATCAAAATTTGCCGGGTTGGAAAGAATATCGCTGAAAGCTTTGCTAATCGCTATTTTGAGGAATTAACCGTTGGGATCGATTTCACAGCCAGGGACATACAGCAAAAATCCAAGGAGAAGGGACTCCCCTGGGAAACAGCCAAATCCTTTGATAACTCTGCTCCGGTTGGAACTTTTATTTCAAAAACGGACTTCCCGGATGTTCACCAGCTGAATTTCGGATTAAGCATTAATGAAAAACAGGTTCAGGCGGGGAATACTTCAGGCATGATCTTTTCTTTTGAATACCTGATTGCTTATGTTTCCAGGTTTTTTACCCTCCAGATGGGTGATCTCATTTTTACCGGAACTCCTGCCGGAGTTGGACCGGTCAAGCCAGGCGACCATTTGGTTGCAGATATTGAAGGTAAGGTTCTGCTCGATTTTGAGATCAAATAGTCTATCGGTTTGTTTGATCTATGGTATCGATAATCAGATTGCACATTTCCGTTACTTCACCATCCGACATAACCAGCGGTGGAGCGATGCGTATGCTGTCCTTACAGAAAAGAAAATAATCGAATAACAAGCCATTTTCAAGACTTAAATTAAAAAACTGATGCACGCGATCCTCTGAATCCAGCTTTGCAGCCAATAAAAGGCCTTTTCCCCTGATTTCCAGTATTGCCGGATGGTGCAGCTTTTCCCTGATCAACTTTTCCAGATCGCGGGCTCTTGTAAAAAGCTTTTGTTCCAGGATGATCTGCAGGGAGGCCAATCCGGCTGCACAACAAACAGGATGTCCGCCAAAAGTGGTAATATGGCCCAGAACAGGATCGTGTGTCAGCGAGTTCATTATATCCGCAGAGGCAATAAACGCACCCAATGGCATTCCCCCTCCCAGTGCTTTTGCAAGTAACAGAATATCAGGAACAACACCTAGTTGTTCGAAAGCAAAAAGAGTACCGGTACGGCCAAACCCAGTCTGGATTTCATCAAAAAGGAGAAGGGCTCCGACCTCCCGGCAGCGATTGGACAGCGCTTTAAAGAAGTTGATTTCTCCGGAAATAATTCCTGCTTCCGCCTGAATGGGTTCAATAATTACGGCAGCTGTAGCTATTGAGATGGCATTCAGGGAATCGATGTTGTTAAATTCAAGAATTCTTACCGATGGGACGAGAGGGCGAAAGACCGTTTTGTACGTTTCATTTCCCATTACGCTCAGAGCTCCATGGGTGCTTCCATGATAAGCGTTGGTGAAGCAAACCAGTTCGTGTCTGCCGGTATATCTCTTAGCCAATTTGAGCGCTCCTTCAACTGCCTCGGATCCGGAATTGACAAAAAACACCTGGCTGAGGCTCTCAGGAAGATTATTGATCAGCTCTTTGGCATACATAACCTGTGGTGATTGAATAAGTTCACCATAAACCATGGTGTGTAGATATAATCCAGCCTGTTCACGGATGGCCTCGATGATATGGGGATGAGAATGACCGAGGTTGCTTACAGAACATCCGCTGATCAGGTCGAGATATTTTTTCCCGGAAGGATCATACAGGTAACAACCTTCGGCTCTTGACACTTCCAGTCCGAGTGGATAGGGTGAGGTTTGGCCTAAGTATTTCAGGAATAATTCCTTCGAACCATCCATTGGGTTAATGCGACATCAGATTGAGGCTGGCAAGCAACTGATCACGGTATGATTTGCCAACGGGAACCTCCTGCTCAAGGGTCTCATCCTTGATGATCAGGCTGTTTCTTTTGATGGTATCTATTTTACTGAGATTAACTATATGTGACCGATGTACCTGCAGGAATTGGTCAGGCGGGAGTTTCATGAGAATGGCCTTAAGTGTGAAATGCACGATAAGCTTTTCCTTTAAGGTTATAACCAGAACGTAATTCTCCAAAGATTCGATCCAAATAATATCGTTATAACTGAGTTTTATAAGGCTGTGGCCTTTCTTGACAAATATGTCATTTTGAATCTTTTGCACATTATTTTGCCGGCGCCAGTGTAAATAGGCTTTTGATACGGCTTTATAGAACCGTGCATAGGTGATTGGTTTTAAGATGTAGTCGGTAACATCATATTGAAACGCTTCCAATGCATACTTCTCCTGACCAGATAAGATGATAACCACTGGTTTTTCTTGCAACGTCCGCAGGTATTCCATCCCCGACATTTCAGGAAGCTCAATATCAAGAAGTACCAGGTCGGCTTTAACGGTAGGGCTTTGATCATTAATGGCTTCTACAGCACTACCATAGGATCCAACCAGGTTAAGCATCCTGGTTTTTTGTACAAAGATTTCCACCAACTTGCGTGATTCATCGTAATCCTCGATGATTATGCAATTCATAGGTTTGATTGCCATGGGTCTTTGTTTTGATTATCAAATATAAATCTTTTTTCGAGTTGATCAGAATACTTAATGCTTTTTCGTAGCCAGTCGAGTATCAGCAGCTTTTGTTCCGCATCATTCAATCTCCAGGGGAGCGATGAATTTCTCAGGTCCCGTATCAGCGAATAGGCCACTATTGCTACTGAAACGGAGATATTGAAGCTTTCTGTAAATCCCGTCATTGGGATCCTGACGAATTCATCTGACTGGTCCAAAGCTTGTTGCGACAGACCTTTCAATTCAGTGCCAAACAGAAGAGCGATTTTTCCTCTGGACAGGTCTAAGCTATCCAGAGAAACATCCTTTGCATGGGGAGTGGTCGCTACAATCCGGTACCCATTTGCCTTAAGACTTTCAATGGCAGCAGCCGTGTTCCCTTCCGGTTTATTGTATCTGATGAGGTTTAGCCATTGCGCTGATCCCAATTCGACATCAGGATTTAATTTGTACCGGTTTCTTTCCTCAATGATATGTATATCCTGGATTCCTAAGCAATCGCAGGTTCGGAGCACTGCGCTTGCATTATGAGGCTGGTAAATGTCTTCCAGAACCGGTGTGATATACCGCGTTCTGTTTGCAGCTACATCCTTGAAAAGTTGGAATCTGCGGAGGGTAATAAATTGGGACAGAAAACCGATTAGTGCGTCCATAGAAAAAAAAAGGGAGTGCATGGCACTCCCTGTTAGTAAGATGTTCCGGTTATTTTACTTTCCCGGTTAGTTCGGTACCAGCTTTGAATTTAACCACCTTCTTGGCTGCGATTTTAATCGGTGCACCAGTTTGGGGATTACGACCGGTACGGGCATTCCTTTTGGAAACGGAAAATGACCCAAAACCGACCAGAGCAACACGTCCACCACCTTTCAGTGTGTGAGCGGTGGTTTTGACAAATGCATCCAATGCCCTCTTGGCATCAGCCTTAGTAAGATTTGCATCCTTTGCGATAGCGTCAATTAATTGTGCTTTGTTCATAAAAATAGTTTTTATGGGTTAGTGAATAGTTGCAATGCTATACAAAATTAGGCCATTATTGATCTTAAGCAAATTTCACCGGTTCTTTTTTTAACATTTTTCAAAAAAAAATGGTTAATAACCTGGAATTTTCTTTTTAAGCCTGATATTTTCCATTTTGTGGACGATTTGTTAATGTCTATACGGCTTTCCGAGGGTTTGTTAATTTGGGACGGCAAGAATTCGAGAAAGAATTTTACTTTTACAGCATGGAGAAATGGCAGAGTGGTCGATCGCGGCGGTCTTGAAAACCGTTGTACCTTTACGGGTACCGGGGGTTCGAATCCCTCTTTCTCCGCGAAGTGGGTGTGAAAAGAGGACAAGGGCGTGGCTGTGAAGAAAGTCAGGCCCTTGTGGTTTCAAACAGCTATCCCGCTACAATTTTTGATTGTGCACCGACTTTACTGCCCGCCCCGAGGGATCAGCGTTATTGCGGAAGCTCG